>JBGVFV010000027.1:0-38813 GCA_045121295.1 Candidatus Pelethenecus sp. | reverse complement strand
GGATCAAACTCTCCATAAAATTTATGTTTTGTTTTTTTGTTTACCTTTTGCTCATTCTTTTAGTATCTACTATAAGAATTGTATTGTTTATTTCTTATATACTATTGTTCGTCATATACAGTTTTCAAAGACTAATTTGTTGGTCGTTTTTAGCGACCTTTTGAATTATACTATTAATAAACTTTGTTGTCAATATAAATTTTCAACTTTTTTTAATAATATAATAAGATGGTGGTTGGGGACGGATTCGAACCGCCGAACCCTAAGGAGCAGATTTACAGTCTGCCGCGTTTAGCCTCTTCGCTACCCAACCATATTTTATTTAGCACTTACATAGTGCTTTTTTATTTTACTACAATCTAAAAATAAAATCAAGAACTTTTTTAAACTTTTTTAAAAAATTTTTTATTATACTTTTTACGTAAAATTAGGGCGACCATGAACTTAATCATAGCCGCCTTTTTAATTACTTTTTAATTCTCTTATCTAATTCATAAGAAGCCAACATTATAATTCTTTTACATCCTACGCACTCTAACTTTAAATCAGCACCAGTTCTAACAATCTTCCATTCATTAGATCCACAAACATGAGGTTTTTTTGTTTTTACAATTTGATTTAATTCATACATATTATAAAGGTCTCTCCTTTATCTTCGCAAAGCTTCTTGGATACTTCTTTGGAGTATCTTTTTCTTTATATATAATAATAAGTTGACGTTTCTCTTCTTCATCAGGCAAAACAATGTCGATTATATCAACGATTTTACCGCCTAAAATAGAGATACCTTTTTTAGCTTCTTCTAATTCTTCACTTCCGCTAGAACCCTTCATAGCGATAAATGTTCCACCTATTTTAACCAGCGGTAAACATAATTCTGCTAACACATTTAATCTAGCAACCGCTCTAGCAGTTACAACATCAAAACAAGCTCCAACCTCTTTAACATAATCTTCAGCTCTTCTATGTAAGGCAGTAACGTTATTTAAACCTAATTTTCCTGTTAACTCATTTAAGAACTTTATTCTTTTATTTAATGCGTCAATAATTGTAACCTTAACATTTGAATCCACTATTGCTAAAGGAATAGAAGGAAAGCCAGCACCACTACCAACATCACACAATGTGTAAGAAGTAGTTTGTTTCAATGCTCTAGTTATTTCTAAAGAATCTAAGAAATGTTTACGATAAACTTCTTCACGTTCTGTAATTGCTGTTAAATTCATATATTGGTTGACTTCAACAAGCTCAGTATAATATTTTTCAAATTGTTCTATACTAACATTATTAAGTTTTAAACCTAGATTTTCTACTTCTTTTTTAAAATCCATTTTTTAACCTCTTAACATCTTTTCAACATAAACAACTAATACAGAAATATCAGCAGGATTAACACCACTAATTCTAGACGCTTGGCCTATTGTTAATGGTCTAACCTTTTTAAGTTTTTCTCTAGCTTCTAAGGCAATATTATCAATATCATCATAATCAATATCAGAAGGAATAGCTTTACTTTCATAACTACGCATTTTATTAGCTTGGTGTAATGCCTTACTAATATATCCTTCATATTTTATTTCAATTTCAACTTGTTCTAATACTTCTTCTTTATGTGGATATTTAAATTCAACAACAATACCTGATGCTTCTAACAATTCCATAACTGTTTGATAATCTATTTCAGGTCTCTTTAATAATGAATAAATACTCATACCTTCTGTAATTTCTGATGAACCTTTATTCACAATAATTTGATTATTAGATTCATTAGGTTTAATTTTAATGTTTTTAAATTCTTCTATTAATCTGTTAATATCTTCTTTTTTAGATAACAATAGTTGATGTTGTTCATCATTAATTGTTCCAACTCTATAACCATGTTCTCTTAATCTTAAATCCGCATTATCATGTCTTAATAATAAACGATACTCAGCTCTTGATGTCAAAAGTCTATAAGGTTCTTTAGTCCCTTTTGTAACTAAGTCGTCAATCATTACACCAATATATGCTTCATCTCTTGATAAAATTAATGGTTCTTCACCCTTAATCTTTAAACCAGCATTAATACCAGCCATCAAGCCTTGAGCGGCAGCTTCTTCATAACCAGATGTACCATTAATTTGACCAGCAGTATATAAGCCTTCTACATATTTAGTTTCTAAAGTAGGCTTTATTTCAAGTGGATTAATTGCATCATACTCAATAGCGTATGCATAAGTGATGACTTCACAATCCTTTAATCCTGGTAAAAGTCTAATCATTTTATCTTGAATTTCTACTGGCATTGATGTAGAAAAACCTTGAATATATTCTTGATCTAATTCCATTGATTCTGGTTCAAAGAAAATTTGATGTCTTTCTTTATCACTAAACTTAACTACTTTATCTTCAATAGATGGGCAATATCTAGGACCAATACCTTCAACAACTCCACCATACATTGCAGATTCTTTTAAGTTATCCATAATTAAATCATGAATTTCTTGATTAGTGTATGTTAAATAACAAGGAACTTTTACATTTAATATAGAATCATATCCCTTATCGAAACTATAATGCCATGTATAATCATCACCTGGTTCTAATCTTGTTTCTTCAAATTTAATAGTACTAGCTTTTATGCGTGCTGGAGTACCTGTTTTCAATCTTTGGATTTCAAAACCTAATCTTTCTAACGCTCTAGATAAACCTTTAGTAGTGCGTTGGCCATCTGGACCTTCTTCTTTGGTCCAATGACCTCTTAAAATTCTACTATCAAGGAATGTACCAGTTGTAAGAACACAAGCTTTACAATTAATAGTTTCTCCATTTTCTAAAACAATACCTTTAATAACTCCGTCTTCAACAATTAAATCTTCAACATACATTTCCATTAAGTCTAAATTCTCTACACTCTCCAAATGTTTTTTCATTGTAGCCATGTATAAAATTTTATCTTCTTGAAAACGTAAAGCTCTTACTGCAGGACCCTTTGAACTATTAAGCATTTTAGTTTGAATTTGACAAAGGTCTGCATTCTTTCCTTGATAACCGCCTAAAGCGTCAATTTCTCTAACAACAACACCTTTAGCAGGACCCCCTATTGAAGGGTTACAAGGCATAGAACCAACCATATTTAAATTACCAGTAACTAACAACGTTTTTAATCCCATTTTGCTAGTAGCTAAACAAGCTTCACAACCAGCGTGCCCACCACCAATAACTATAACGTCATACATAAATTTCACCACCATTATAAAATACTAATAGTAATACTTGCACTTGTCTCATTACAACTATTAACTACTAGTTCAAAGAAGATATCTTTTCTATCCAATTCTTCTTTTTCTTTAAATAATACTTTACCATCTAAAGAATATCCTTTATATTCTACTTCACTATTATAAATCAAGTCAACAAATAATTGTTCTTCATCAGAATTATCATATTTAAAACCACATTGATAATCCCCATTATTTAATTCAACTTTACCATCTATAATATTCTTTTCAGCATTAATTTTCGTAATTCTTATACCATAACCATCAATAGGTTTGACAAAAGAATTTAATCCATCATTAGTATAAAACTCAATAATATAATAAGTATCATATATAGATGTAAGTTTTCTGTCGGCAACAATTACACAATCACCAGTTTTAGTAAAAGATGATAATTCAAGTGTAATAGCACCTGTACCAGCAACCACCTTAGGTTCAATCCAACCTAATAACAATTTATTAATCGCACCATGATCACCAATATTTCCATCCATCATATCAGCACCATACAATCCACCATCGGCGCCTCTATATTCAACATAATCATAATAATCATCTAATCCTAATAAATGTCCCGTTTCATGGATAAAGGTATGTGCATCTACTTTTATTCCACTAGGATCATAAGTTCCTGCTTCAGTTTTAGTTGGATGCATAAAATCTGTTCCACCCATTGCGTAATAATATACATCTTTACCATCATATAAAGTTTCACTATAATCCCAATAAACATACGCCCAATAAACTGAACTAGAATCACTAAAATTAACATCACAATTATATATTAACCATACAGAATCAATATATCCATCATCGTTAGTATCATAATCAGTATAATTAATTTTACTATCATAATATGTTAATGCTTCTTGTAATAATAATGTTGAACCATCAGCACTACTCTTACTATCATAATAATTGTCATAGAATGTTTTATTATGTTTAGGAGTAAACCATTCATCTATAACATTAAATTCAATATTTAATTTACCATAAGAACTCTTTTGGTAATAACTTTTAACACTTTCAAATCCCGTTTCTTCACTTGTGCCGTTAAAGGCGATATTAATATCATTTAATAACGCATTTGTTTTATTATTTGAATCCAAATTAACCGGAACAACTAAAACTTTAGGATTCCCTATAGAAGGTAAACATCCTTCTGTTAAAGGGCCATCAAGATCTAAACGGTTGCCAAAGTTAGCTGTTGTTGTAGATATTTCACCTAAATCATATTTAGGAACTGTAACAACAAATTCTTTAGTGGTTGAACTTGTTAATAATGAGATGGTAGCTATTAATGTGACATTTGTATCTTGATCTTTATTAGATATAAAATCTACTTTAGCCATATTACCATCTATAGTAATTAATGAAGATGACGATTCCCATTTAACTTGTAAAGGTAAAAAACCTGCACTTACAGTTTGTGGTAATTCAAAATCACGAGAAACAATCGTTTCTTCTAATGTTAAATTGTCATATCCCTTTTTTAATATATCATCATAGTTAAATAAGCTACATGAACTTAACAATAATGTTATCGACATAACAAATATTAAAATAAACTTTTTCATCTTCTTCACCACCTAATTTATTATATCATTATTTTTATAGAAAATAGAATTATTATTTAATTCTATTAAAATAATTACATATTTGTTTAAAGCATTCTAATTTTTCTTTTCTACCAACGCTCATAATAATATAAATCTTTCCATCTTTATAAGATAGCTTTATATCATTAAAACTTGAACATTCACTAAAAAGTAAATTACCGTCAGCAGTTTTAGAAGCTTCTATAGAATAAATGAACTCCATATAATAATTATTAGTATTCATTTTCTCAATACCAATAATCTTACAGAAATTCTTCATAAGCTTTTCATACATGTATAAATATAACTCTTCATTAATTTCACCAAAACGATCAATCATTTCAGCTTCTAACTCTTTAAGAGCTTCTAATGAATTAAGCTTATCAATCTTTCTATGCATTGCTATTCTGACATCATCATTATCAATATAATTCTTATCAATAGTTCTATTAACTAGTGGTGTAGTTATTGAACGATCTAATTGTTCTTTAACTTCTACCACATGATTAATCTCTTCATTTAGAATCTTTAAATACATATCTAAACCAACAGATTCTACAAACCCAGATTGTTCTGAACCCAATAAATCTCCACTACCTCTAATAGATAAATCTCTCATAGCTATCTTATATCCGCTACCTAATTCATTAAATTCTTTAATGGTTTCTAATCTCTTTTCCGCCTCTGGAGTAAGTAATTTTCTTGGTTCATACATTAAATATGCATAAGCAATCTTATTAGATCTACCAACTCTACCTCTAATTTGATAAAGCTGAGATAAGCCTAATCTATCAGCATCATGAATAATTAAAGTATTTGTATTTGGCATATCAATCCCTGTTTCAATAATTGTTGTACAAATTAAAACATCATATTTAAAATCAATAAAATCTTGAATTTTTTTATCTAATTGATCCTTTGATAAACGACCATGACCAACACAAAGTCTTGCGTGTGGCACTAAACTTTGAATATGTGCTGCCACATCCTCAATAGTTTCAACAAAATTATATAGATAAAATACTTGACCACCTCTAGCCATTTCTCTTTCAATAGCATCAACAATAATTCGGTCATTACGTTCTAAAACATATGTTTGAACAGGGAAACGATTTTTTGGAGGAGTTTCAATCATAGATAAATCTTTTAATCCTAACATTGACATTTGTAATGTACGCGGAATAGGTGTAGCAGATAGTGTTATACAATCCACATTAACCTTTAATGATTTAATCTTTTCTTTATGAGTAACTCCAAACTTTTGTTCCTCATCAACAATTAATAAACCTAAATCTTTAAACTGAACTTCATTATTAAGAATTCTATGTGTGCCAATAACAACATCAACAACACCCTTTTTAATTCCTTCTATAACTTCATCTTGTTTTTTAGCAGAAACGAAACCATTTAATAACTCAACAGTTATTCCATAATATTCCATTCTCTTTTTAAAATTCTTATAATGTTGAGTAGATAAAATCTTAGTTGGAGCAAGCATCGCTACTTGTTTACCACCATATACAGCTTTAAATGCCGCACGCATGGCTACTTCGGTTTTACCGTAACCAACATCACCACAAATTAATCTATCCATTGGTCTAGAATCTTCCATATCAATTTTCACTGAATCAATGGCACGTTTTTGATCTAATGTAAGTTCATATTCAAAATCATTTTCAAACATTTCTTGTTCAACAGTATCAGGTCCAAAACCAAAACCTTCCGCATTTTGTCTAGCTGCATATAATTTAATTAATTGTTCAGAAATATCTTTAACCTTACTTCTAACCTTAGCTTTTGTTCTAGCCCACGCAGTACCACCAATTTCATGTAATAATATGCCCTCTACATCCTTAGATGCATATTTCATAATTGAAGACAATTGTTCTAAAGGTATATACAAATTAGATCCTTTACCATACATAACAAACAAGAAATCTCTTTTGATTCCGCCATGTTCCATAGTCTTCATACCAAGATATTTACCAATACCATGATCATAGTGAACAACATAATCTCCCACTTCTAATTCATCGTATTTAGATATTTTAACAGCGTTCTTATAAATTGATTTATATTTTGTTTTACGTGGTTGATATTCAACTTGATATAATGAATTATCATTTAAAAACATTACATCATCTTTAATGATATTAAATGCTGGCAAATCAGTGTGAACACAGTTGATTTGTCCCATTTTAATATCCTTACAATCCTTAACTTTTACTAAGAATAATCCTTCATCTAAACATATATCTAATAATTTATTAAGTCTATCTTCATTTGTGTAACTTAAAATAATATATTTATTATCTCTATAACGCTTAAAATCATTAATAATTTCTTTTTGATTACCTTTATAATAAGTTCCTTCTTTGATAGCAAGCTTATAATCTAAATTACCTAATGTTCTTAATCCTTCTATATAAACATTTCCTTTATTAAAAGAATGTTCAAAGTTTTCAAAAAGCTTCATGTTAGAAATAACATATCCACCCATTCTACCACAATACTCATTAAGATCTAATAATAAATGATCATAACCTTCTTTTGATTTAATAGGATCTATCATATAAACTTTTTTATTATCAACAAAATCTAAAATTGTAGATATCTCATTATTAAAGAATTCAAAATATCTTGATAACCCCAATAAATTTTGATGATTTTCTAAAGAAAACATATCTTTATTAATCATTTCTTCTTCAATAGGAGATAACTTATATTGATCTATAAAATTATATATTTTTCTTTTAGCTTCCTTAAATTCTATATCATCATAAATAAATTCTGTAACAGGTAAAATGTTGATGCTAATAATTTGTTCAATAGAACGTTGAGTTTCCATGTTAAAATACTTGATTGTTTCTATTTCATCACCAAAGAAATCTAATCTTATTGGTTTATCATAACCTAATGGAAAAATATCAACAATACTACCTCTTCTAGAAAATTCACCAGTTTTAGTAATAGTATAAACAGGTTCATAACCTATTCTTACTAATTTATCTAATAAATCTTTAATCTCAATACAAGTACCTTTTCTTAAACTAAATGTAGAATATTCCCATACCTTTTTAGGCATTTCATATTTAATTAAACCATGCATATTAGTAACAATTATTCTTTTTTCTCCTTGTAATAAAGAATTAATTGTTTGAATTCTTTCAAATAAGAAATCACCAGTAGCAGCGATCATCTCAGCTGACACTAACTCATCTGCAGGGAAAAACAATACATATTCATCACTAATAAAACCTAGTAATTGATCGTAATATTTTTGAGCAGTATAAAGATTCGGTAAAACGACAAAAATGCTTGAATCTCCTAAATAAAAATCACAAGCCAACATCATAATATTAAATTCATCACAAGTACCACCAATTCTAACCTTATCCTTTTTAATAAGGTCATTAATAATTGTGTGGTCCAACAAAAATGGTACAATGTTCAAAATAACACTCTCCTAAACAACAAAAGACCTAGTATTTTACTACTAGACCTATTAGTTCGCTATTATTATAATCTAAATTATTTTTCATTTCAATATTAATATTCTATTAATATGCCCAAGCGGCACCAACAAGAATAACTAAAATAAATAACACTAAAACAAAAGCAAAGCCTCCACCAGAACTGGCTTGACAACAGTTTTTATTTCCTGTGTTATTAGTTGTTGTGTTTGAACAACAGTTGTTCGACATATATCAATCACCCCTATAATTAATATATGTATTTAATTAAATATTGTTTAATTTAAAGTAACGTTAATTTCAATTACATCACCTGTAGATTTACGGTAAATACTTAATTTAACGTTATCGCCCGTCTTAACTGATGACATAAAATAACTTAAATCATCTAAATCAAAAACTTTAACATCATTCATTGCCAAAATAACATCTCCAGTTTTAACACCAGCATTAAAAGCCGCACCATTACCGGCATCTACAACTAAAATACCAGCATCATTACTGTTTGGTAATTGTTCAACATAATTAGAATCACTGATATAACGATTAACTGCAGTAACTGTGATACCTAACTTAGGTCTAACAACATTATTTCCAACAAGTTCAATGTCTTTAATACTTTGTTTAACAATAGATAATGAAATAGCATATGCAATACCTTCAACAGGAACTTGTGCAGTAGAACCATCTTCATTAGTCGCATTTGTATAAGTTTTCTTTTCAGTGTTTATACCAATAAGTCTACCAGACATATTAAATAAACCACCTCCAGAATTACCAGGATTGATTTCAGCATTTGTTTGGACTTGATTTTTAGTAACCTTAGAAACAACACCAGTTGTTAAAGTATTATAGTTTTCTAAACCTAATGGACAACCAATAGCTAATACCGTTTGACCAACTTTAACTACTTCTGCATCATAACTAAAAATATCATGAATATATACTTCATCTCCACCAAATAAATCTAATGAGAAAGTTAATACCGCAATATCATTATGTGAATCTGTACCAACTAATGTAGCACGATAATATTTTGAACCACCACGGTAAATCTTATACTCAGTCATTTTATCAACAACGTGATTATTTGTGACAACATAATAAGTACCATTATTTTCTTTATAGATAACTCCAGATCCTAATGATGCACCTGTAGCACCTGTAGCGTAAATACCTACACAACCATAACTAATCTTTTCGTAAATAGCTGTTATATCATTTTCAATTTGAACTACATCAGGTTCTTTTTCTACAGTATCAGGAAATAACATATTTGTACAACCAGTTAATGTCACAACTAACATTAACATTATACCTAATAATATTTTTTTCATTTTTACACTTCCAATCCAAATAATTTTATTGAATTATCTTCAGTAATATGTTCTAATTCTAAAACATTCATATTTCTTAAATTAGCTATTTCAATCAACACATTCTTTACATAGCTAGATTCATTTCTTTTACCTCTATAAGGTGTTGGTGCTAAATAAGGACAATCAGTTTCAATTAATAACTTATCTAATGGAATATTAGCAGCAACAGCCTTAGGTTCTTTTGCATTCTTAAATGTTACAGGACCACCTAATGATATATGTAATCCTAATTTAATAAATTCATAAGCCATTTCTAATGAACCACTATAACAATGCATAACACCTTTTATTTTACCCTTATATTCTTTTAATAATTCATAAGTATCAGCTGATGCATCTCGCATATGAATTATTATAGGTAAATTATATTTAATAGATAATTCTATTTGACCTTTGAATAAAGCCTTTTGATAATCCATATTATCTTTAGTCCAATAATAATCTAATCCACACTCACCTATAGCGTAAACCTTATGATTATTAATAAAATCTTCTAAATAAGCTAATTGTTCTAAATAATCATCACTAGCTTCACTAGGATGAATACCAGCAGTTGGATAAAATATATTATACTCCTTAGCCAAATTTTGAGCAAGCATATTTGTTTCTTTAGAAAAACCTACTAAAACAATTTTATTAACATTTTCCTTATGGCATCTTTCAATACATTCTTTCAAATCTAAAGAAAATGCCTCATCAAATAAATGTGAATGTGTATCTATCATAATTCTTACCTCTAAAGTATTATATCACAATTATTTAAAAACTTTTAAAAAATATTCATAAACCACACTTTCACATAATATAGTTAAATGCAAGGGGGAATCGTTATGAATAATATAATTAACAAAGTAGGATTATCAAAGAATAGTAATGTGGGGACATTAACAGCAACAGAAACAAATTTTAGTTTATTTGGTGATAATGTATTAGAATTCAAAAAGTTTGTTGATAGACCAAATGATTATTATGTAGAAGGTGACTTAATACACTTCACTATTAACATGAAAAACATTGGTGACAAAAGAATTGTAAATTTTGTATTAAAAGATGAACTAGAAACTTGTGTAAAGCCATTTGATGGATCTTACAAGGTTACTACTTCTTTAGGTGAAGTAAGAAGCTATTGTAACCCTGTAGTTGTTGATAAAATCACATTAGATCCTAATCAAGAAATGACTGTTGTTATTACTGGTGTAATCTCTTATATGTAAAATAAAAGCCCAAAGGACAAAACCTTTGGGTTTGTATATTATTCTATTGATTCTTCTTTGGGTGTAGGAATACCATCAACATATTCCCATTCACCTTTATTGTAAACATTTGTTGCATAGTAACCTAAATAGCCATTAGTTTCTGATCCTGCAACAATAACATTATCAGAATTATTATAAATATATCTTAAATTAGCACAATCATAGAAAGTCCACGTATCAATTGTTAATGTAGAACTTTCTATAATAACAATTGATAAATTTTCACATGCTCCAAAAGCATTATAATCTATTTTAGTAACACCAACTGGAATTGTTATCTCAGTTAAACCTTTTTGACCATAAAAAGCACTTGGACCTATTATAATAACATCTGATGGAATAACAGTTGTTTTACATCCTACAATTAATTTATTTGTTGTAGTTTCTATTATTGCATTACAATTGTTTCTAGAATCATATACGATATTTCCTTCTTCTACTATTATTTCACTTAAATTTAAACAGCCAGAAAATGTCGAAGATTCTACTTTTATTACTGATTTAGGAATTGTTATACTTATTAAACTATCACATCCATCAAACGCTACCGACTCTAAATGTGTGACACCAGAAGGAATAATTGTTGTTTTACATCCGTATAGCAATTTATTTGTTGTGGTTTCTATTATCGCATTACAATTGTTTCTAGAATCATATGTCATGTTTCCTTCTTCTACTACTATTTTATTTAATTTAGAACAACCATTAAATACATAATATTCAATTTCATTAACATTTTCAGGAATTATTATACTTAATAAATTAGCACAATTAAAAAATGCATATGCTTTGATTTTTGTAATACTGTTTGGGATAGATATAGTTGTTAAATTGCGGCCAGCAAAAGAAAAAGGATTAATTATTGTTGTTTCATTTGGGATAACTGTATTATTACAGCCCAAAACTAAATTATTAGTAGATGTTTCGATAATCGCGTTACAATTATCTCTCGAGTCAAATTTTGGATTATCTTTATGAACTGTTATTTGTTCTAAATTAATACATCCTAAAAATGGTTGACCATCCATAACTGTTAAAGTAGAAGGAATAAAAATGCTCTTTATATTAACGTTATTTTGAAAAGCTAGTTGACTAATTTCTGTAACTCCTTCTGGAATAATTATATTCTCATCTGTACATTGCCCAACACCAGTTAATTTAGTCCCAATTATCTCTAAATCTTTAGAACTTTCTGCCTTCGAAGTTGTTGGTGTCGGTACACCATCTATATATTCCCATTCATCCTTGTTGTAAACATTCGTTGCATAATAACCAACATAACCGTTTGTGGTTTCACCCTTAACAATTACCAAATTAGAATCATTATAAACAGTTAATAAGTTAGTACAACCTTTAAAGGCTTTTTCTCCAATACTTTTAACAGTTGATGGAATAATTACTTCTTCTATAGATTCACATCCTTCAAATGCTGATGTTGGTATTGTTTCTAATTCACTAGGTAAAATAGCTTTTTTAAAACTCTTACATTTATAGAACGCTCCTGGTCTTATTGAACCAGATAAAATTTCTACTTCAACCAATGATGATGGAATATGATAAGATGCCATTTGAAAATACGAATACGATGCGGCTCTATATATACCTTCAGGAACAGAAAGCTCATATCCGTAATAAAATAATGATCCAAATTCATTATTAACTGTCGTTCCAACAAAAGGTATTGTTAAAGTTTTAAGATTAACACACCCGGTTAAAATATATCCACCAATACTTGTAACTGATAAAGGTATATTAAGTCTTTCCAATGAAGTACATCCTTTAAATGCATTATTTTCTATTTTAGTAATGCTATTAGGGATATTTATATTTGTAATATTTGTACAGTCAGCAAAAGCGTTTCTACCGATTTCAGTCACAAAGTTTGGAATGGTTATCATTTCATCAGCACATGTACCTATACCAACTAATTTTGTTCCTTGATATTCTAATCCTACTGATTCATTTTCATTTAATTTATGCCATTTTGCATAAAGTGTAATATCACTAGTTAGTTTTGTTCCTAATGCCGCTGGAATAACAAATTGACTATCTAAATACCATCCAAAGAAAACATACCCATTTTCCGTTAATGTAGGAAGTTCTTCTGGTAAGTTATATAAATTACTTATTTTTTCTGGCTGTTCACCATGACCATTAATGTCAAACGTGATAGAATAAGAAATTATTTTCCACTTAGCTTTTAATGTAATATTTCCATTTATAGTATTATTAAAATCCCACTTTGTATCTCCATAATACCAACCTTCAAAAATGTATCCTTCCTTAAGTGGTTCAGTTGGAGCATTTACTTTTGAGCCTGACTCAACAGTTCTATTAGATATTTGTGTTCCACCATCACTATCAAATTCAACTGTATATTCCACCACTTCTGGTGTTGTTGGTTCTGTTGTTGAAATTTCTTCGGTTGGTTCATCACCTGTTGGAATATCAACTGTAGGTTCATTAGGAAGTGTAGGTTCTTGAATTTCTTCCTTCTTAGGTTCAAATCCTTCCTTATAATATGTATAAGTTGAACCTAATGAAACATATTCAAATTTGCCATTTCCTATTGTTCCAGAACATAACACTTCAGTAAATCCCATTACTTCTACATATAAAGTTATATTTGAACCATCTAATTCATATGTACCACTAAATCCATCTGTGTCACTCCACTCATTTTTTGAGCCAAAAATTATAGAATAATCTTTTTCTAACTCTTGACGGAATTCATCCCACTCATAATATGTACCTTTCACACCGCTTCCACACGATGTTAATATCATTAAAACAAAAACAAATGTTAAAGATAAAAATACTAATGTTTTTCTCATTATATTCCTCCAATTAAAATAAATAATAGTTTTATTACACATAATATTATATCGGTATTGCCGATATTTTACAAGAAAATAATTTTATGTATGATACTATTTTTTTGGTGATATTAATGTTATTTAAAAGAATTAAAAATCTAAGAATAGATCATGATGTTAAACAAGTGGAAATAGCTCGTCATTTATGTGTTAGTCAAAATACTTATTCTGATTATGAATTAGGTAAGATTAATGTTCCTATTGATATAATTATTAAAATAGCTGATTTTTATAACGTCAGTACTGATTACATATTAGAGCGCACTGATAATCCTAACATATCATCACATCTAATAATAAAATAGGTAAGTAAGCTTTCGACATAAACTTTGAAAGCTTTTTTTGTTGTTTAATACATTTTTATTATCCTAAATCAAACATCCCACTATTTATTCATCTCATAGATAAATTAATGAGTCTTCTAAATAATAGAATTTTCTTAAAAAACTTAAATTTGCAAAAAATCGACTTACCTGAGCAGTTTTAGCTGTTTTAAAAAAATAGGCAAAGCCAATTGGCTTTGCCTACTAATGTTATCGTATTTATTTCTTATAATACTATAAATGTTACAGTTAATGGTGCTAATTCAAATGAACCAGCTTCTACAGTAACTTTATTTAATTCTGGTAATTGATTATTTTCATATAAATTTAATTCAACACCATTTAATTTCATTTTTGGATTTCTAATTGAATCAGCTGATAACACATAAACTTCTGCATCTTTTTCTAATTCAACTGTAGTAGTGTTTGTTAATGAGTTATTAACAATCATATAACAAACTCCTTCTTTACCATCTTTACGGCTATGAGCAAAAACATGTGTTCCTTCTTTTATTTCTTCTTTTGTATCATATACTGTTGTACCCATTAATTGTGTGTAAATATGAGCTAACCAATAGTTAGGACGAGGATTAAATGTTGTATGAGAAACAAAACCATAATCAGATGAAGCTAATGTGTTATGGAAAATAACACCATTAGTTAATTGTGCAAATGTACCTAATTCATTTGCTGTTCTAAATACATCTAAGAATGTAGATGCCCATGTGTTACCACCACAACCAGCATCACCAGATTCAGTAACCCACATTTCACCATTTGGTACATGACGGTCTCTAACAGGAATATAAGCCTTACAAGCCGCAGGTGCAACACTTAAATACATTTCTGTTGTTGCAGCTTCTGCTGGCCATGAGCCACCGCCTCTAGCTGAAATACCATTGTAATAATGATAACTGAATACATCTAACTTTTCTTCTGTTCCTTCTAATAATTGATCAGTTGACGCAAAATTCATACCAGCAGGCATCTCGCCACCATTACCACCAGCTAATACTGATTCCATACCTTCACCAACACTACTTAAACCAACAATTAAAGTTTCTGGTGAATGTTTTCTTACCCATTTAACAAAGATATCGTGGTCTCTTGCAAAATCAGCGGCAGTTGTACCTTTTGGTAAACCTGTATAAGAAATAATGTTTGGTTCATTTACGAATTCAACAGCGTCAATCTTAGCACCATATTCTTTAGTTAAGGCGAAAATCTTTTCTACTTCACTTGGATTCCATGGTTCATCATGTTTGTGTAATCCATCACAGTTTGCAACTGATATTAATAATTTAGCATTAATAGCTTTAACAAAATCTAATACTCCAATCCATTGTTCTTTCTTTAAAACATTTTGGAAACCTTCAGGAGCACCTTTACCATCAAAATCATAATATGTTTTAGTAGCCCAAGTACCACTAACTCTAACCCAAGATTCACCTAAACCTTTAGCTAATGTTCTTAATTTTTCAGAATATAAATCTACTGGTTCATACCATTGCATTAAAGCTGACATATCAGTAAATCCTGTTAATGATGCTTTAAAAGGTTCAGTACCTGCAATTTGTTCAGGAGTATACGCCTTCCAGAAAGTACCACCAGTAACTTCTGTCATTTCCACATTGTAAGATAAAATTCTAGGATTAATTTCTCTAATTTTTTCTAATTTTCCAATTTCTAATTTAATATTCATTTTCTTTCCATCTCCATTTCTTACTTTAATTATATAAAAATATAAAAACTATTTATATTACAATTCCTGCTTAAATGTTTGCTTTATTTGTAGAATTGTTACGTTATTTGGTTAAATTCTTTTATCATTAATTGACTAATTTTACTTACAAGTTTATAATTAATATAATAATGAGGTGATTAAAATGAAGAAAAAAATAATATATTTATTATTAGGTTTAGCACTTCCAACTTGCTTAACCGCTTGTATACAACCAACAGGTGAAGACCCTGAAAACCACGTTCATACTTGGAATAGTGGTACTGTAGAAAAAGAACCAACATGTACTACAAATGGTGAAAAGTTATTCACTTGTACAGAATGTAGTGAAACAAAAACAGAAAGCATCCCTGCAAAAGGACACACTGAACAAGTTGTTGAAGGAACACCTTCTACTTGTACTGAAGCAGGCTTAACTGAAGGTAAAGTTTGTAGTGTATGTGATGAAGTTCTTGTTCCACAACAACCAGCTAGATTAGCTGATCATACAATAGTAAACGACATATGTACAGTATGTGGATATGAAGTTTATACTGTAGGTCTACAATTTGAACTTAATGACGGTGAAAATGACTATACTGTTATTGGCTATACTGGAACAGAAAAATCAGTAGTTATTCCATCTAAATATGAAGGAAAACCAGTAATCGCAATCAAAAATGAAGCATTTAAAGAATGTACATTTGAAAACATTAAACTTCCTGTATCAATCAAAGAAATTGGCGCTGGCGCATTCAAAGATTGTGAAGATTTAGAATCTATCATTATTCCTGAAAATGTACAAATCATTAAGGATGACACATTTAATGGTTGTGAATATTTAGGAAGCGTAACTTTCGAAGGAAACATCAGAGGTCTTGGAGAACGCGCATTCTACTTATGTGAAGAATTATATTCTATCCAATTACCAGAAAGCTGTGAAGAAATTGGGGCTGAAGCATTTAGACTTTGCTATTCTTTAAGCAATATAACATTACCTTCTAAGTTAAGATACTTAGGTGGTTATTCTTTATCTCAAACAGCTATTTCAACAATAGTTATTCCATCAACGATTAATACAATTAAAGGTGGAACATTCAGCCAATGTAAATCATTAAAGAACGTTACTATTAGTGAAGGTGTTAAAACAATTGAAGAATATGCATTCCATTCTTGTGCAGTTTTAGAAAAAATCCACATTCCTGCATCAGTAACAAAAATTGAACAAAACATCTTTGCATATACTCAAATTTTAAGAAACATAACAGTTGATGAAGATAACCAAGTATATGATTCAAGAAATAACTGTAAAGCTATTATTGAAACAGAAACTAATACATTAATTACCGGTTGTGGACAATCATATATTCCACAAACAGTTACTTCAATAGCCGAAAATGCATTCTTCGCTATTCAAAACTTATGTAATATTACTATTCCAACAAGTGTAACTTCAATCGGTTCTTCTGCATTCTCAATGTGTACTGATTTAACTTCTATAATTATCCCTGAAAGTATTACTTATATTCCAGATTACATGTTAAGTGGATGTAGAAGTATGGTAGAAATCAACATCAAAGGCAATGTTACTGAAATTGGCGAAAGTGCATTTAAAGGTACAATTTATTTAAGAAAATTAGTATTACCAGCATCAATCACTAAAATTGGTGATGGAGCCTTCACAAATATGTCTACTCATAAAGATACTAAGATTTACTTCCGTGGTACAGGTTTACAATGGAGTGAAATCATAAATATTGATAAAGCAGAATTTGAAAACTTTAGAATTAATGGACACATTGTATATAATTATGATGGCGAATAATAATTAATGGGACTGAAATCAGTCCCATTTTCTTATACTTATTCACTTAACTTAGCATATTCAATTGCAGCAAATATAATAGCCGCCACACCATAACTCCAATTTTTACCCAATGGTACCAATTTATACCCCAATTTAGGAAAAACTTGTAATGGAATTGTAGGACCGCTTATCTCGTTAAAATATATACCATCATTTTCATTTTTTATTGCTTCACAACAAGCGATAAAAGCTTTCTTAGCAGGTTCTAAAAACTTATCAGGTAAATAACCCTTTCTTACTCCATGCATCCACCCTGCAGATATAAGGGCGGTTGCCGAAAGTTCACGGTAACTTTTCTTGTCCATTAATAGTGTAGAGAATGTGTAATCATCTCTCATACATTTAAGTAACGCTTCACTAGTTCGGTTCAAGATTTTAATTACTTCTTCTTTTTCTTTGTGGTCACCAATATTGTCTAATATCATTGGGAACCCTGCAATAACCCATCCATTACCTCTACCCCAGTATATTCCCTTACCAGGATAAGGTTTCTTTTTCTTTGACCAATACGCGTGATACCATAACCCGTTCTTGTCTTGTAACATGTCTCGATATTGTTTAGGTTGTCTTGCTGCAAAATCAATTAATTCTTGATTATTATTTTCTTTACCATATAACGATGTAAACAAAGAAAACATCATAATACTATCAACCCAAACACTTTTAGGGTATAATTTTGCCTTACCACTATTACCTAAATGATTAAGACAATCTCCTACAATTCTAGGACCAGTTTTAATGTAATCTAACACCTTATTAGTAAGTCTAATATATTCAGGATTATTAGTTCTTTTTTGCATTGCATATGTAATCAAACCAGGTGCTAATGTATCCGATTGATCAACTGCTGGATCAGCTTTAGCCCAATAATCACAATATTTAAGTAAGAATTCTGTATATTTATTTTCATTATTAAATTTATCTAATTCATCTAATGCATAACCTAATAACGCTTCTCCCCACATCCATTTCATTTTAGGATCTGTAGATTTTACAATATGATTAGCTAATTTGCATACTCTTTCAAAATATAAATCCTTCATTATTTTAATACCTTTAATAATTCATCAAATTCTTGTTTATCAACTTCATTCATTTCTTCTAATTTATTATCTCTTTGAATATTTACAAACTTATCAACCTTAGCTTCAATGTCCTTTGTTAAACAATACTTCTTAGAAATGATTAATCCTAAACACATAAATATAATACATGTAATACTCATTACAAGTTTAATACCTAATTTCGCTGAATCAGTTTGAACATCAGCTTTTTCAACATAACCGGTTAATTCTAATACAACACCAAATATTGCAACCGCAATAGATGTTGATAACTTACGTGCAAAAGTCATTATAGCACTATAAGAACCCGAATTACGTTTTTTAAGAATTAATTCACCAGCATCTACTGTATGTGGATACATAATCCAACTTGTAAGTTGAGCACCTGCAAAACCAATTGCCACAAATAGTACACATCCATAACCAACAAATAAATGTTGACCAAATATAGCAAAAACCATCATTGCAGTAATAGCTAAAGGTAAACCAAATCCATATATTTTATTAGTATCTGTTTTCTTTACTAATTTATTAATAATAGGGAAAGCTGCTAATTGTATTGCAATAAATATACCCAAAAATATTGTTGATGAACCTTTTGGTGTAGTAACATATTTAGCAAATAACGCTATACCTGCAGAGAATATATCCATACAAATTGCTTGTCCTAAATACATTAATAATAATTGACGGAAAGGTTTAATCTTTAGTGGCTCAACAAAATCTTTAACACGAACTTTAACCTTTTCTGTTGGAACTTCTATTCTTTCTTTACAAAAAATTCCGCACAAAATAACAGGTACACCAAATAAAATACCAAAAATAACACCAACAACCAAATAGAATATTCCTACTTGAATTTTACCATTACTATACATATCCCATACTAATGTTGGAACTAATGTACATAAAGCTGTCGCTACTGTAGACACAATAAGTCTTAAAATATTAGCTTTATCTCTTTCAGATGGATCTGTACTTATTTCAGCAGATAAACTATTATAAGAAACTAATATCATTGTCGAAACGGTATTATAGAAAATATTAATAATTAACGCTACAGCAAATAAAACTAACTGATTTTCTATTCCTGATATAGGCATAAATAATAAACCAAACGCAATTATAAGCAAGAATCCACCTAACACAATAAATGGTTTTCTTCTACCCCATTTAGATCTAAAATTATCACCAATCATACCCATTAATGGATCAGTAAATGCATCCCATACTTCACATATCGTAACAATAAGTGAGGCAAGCATAGGTCTTAAACCTAACACTTCCATTAAGAATACTAAATATAAAACCCCTATTAATGCTTGTCCACCACCACCATAAAAATCAGCGGCAGCAAAGAACCCTTTTTCTTTTTTACTTATTCTTGAATTCATAAAACTACCTATTTAATCTTTCTTTTATTTTCTTTATAGTTAAGTTCTAAACTATAACCTTTAAACTTAATAATGATATCTTCAGCCATTCTTTCTACATTAGAATATACTGATTCAAAACGATTATAATCCATATCTACATACTCGTTATTTAATTTAAAGTATTCATTATACTTAACATTATAGTTTTGATTATTAGAAGTATATTTGACTTCCATATTATCAAATGTATAATCATTACTTAATATTCTGTTAACAAACTTTTCAAATGAGCCATCTTCTTCTATGCTGCTTACTTCAGTAATCCAAGCGTGATTATATCCGCCTTCAAGAATTAAATCATACCTTAAATCACCAGATTCCTTAATAAGAGTTGCAACATTATTCTTAATCTTACTAATATCTATTTCAATTTCTTCTTTGCTAGCATAATCATTCTTAAATCTAAATGTAGCTTCATCGCTTGATTTAGCAGCAAGCATTACATAAGTATCACCACTTCTACCAAACACATATCCTTTATCCATATGCCCAAGATTTACTTCATCAAATAATCCTACAGGGAAATATGCATGTGTATACTCTACTATATGTGGTTCTAGGAACCCTTTCTTCTTAGGAACATCATAAATAGTAATATTAACATTAGTTGATTGAACAGAATAAGGTAATCTACCGTAACCAACCCAATATTGACTTCTAGTACTAATTCTTGCTGGTTGAGCAGTAAATACTGATAAATTGTGACTCAAATTAGTTACATTGACATTATGTTGATCAGCATAATCCCCAGCGAAATGAGCTTGATTTGTGCTCATTGAATAATATGGTGTTTGATATGTATAGACATTACTTCTTTGAATTGCTTTACCATTAGTAGATGGATTAGCCATATTGCTTACTTCATCAAGTAAGTTGAATGCCGTTAATGGCCATACATTAACCATCTTAAAATCATTTAAAAATTCATTATTAAATAATTTATATTTATTCATGAAATCAATTGAATTATTAATAACCTCTGGATTTGTAAATGCCTCCATATTTGTTTGCATCATTATTTGATTAGTTTCCATTCCAACTAATCCTAAATCCTTTAATTCTTGTAGTGTTAAACCACTACTAGATTTAATAACTTGTGTATGAGTGGTATCATTAAATATTTCCTTAATTACTTCTGGAACTTCATAACATCCACTTTCATACATTCTCTTAAAACAAATATAGAAATTACGAGTAAATTCTTTATATTCGTCACCATTTTCCATTACTAAATCAATAAAATATCTTAATCGATTACTATTGCCTGTATCATCACTAGCTTTATTATCTAAATAATTTCTACCACTAGCACTCATAAATCCATATCTAACTAAACCATCACTTGTTGTATATTTATAAGATTGACTAGCAATATCATACCAAATAATATCCATTACAATCTTCATCTTATCAACCATGACGCTGTCACTTGCAAACTGGATAAAGTTAGACATTGGCGCTATATTTTCAATATAATAGTTATTTGAATAATACTCAGTAAAACCATAATAATATCTTTGTTCCATCCAAGCGTTAATTCTTGAAGCGGCAAACTCCTTATGCCACTTACCATCATTACCGTCACTGAATATTTCATTAGGCCATTCTTGTCCTGCTAAATATTCATTAACAGCGAATAATATTTGATGGTTTTCGCTCCAGTAACACATACTGTCTTTTCTACCATCATATTCACTAAACCAATATTTATAATTAATAAAGCTTTTCTTTATTTCTTCTTTATTAACATTTTCTAATCTATGTTTATTTTCAATATAGAATCTAATAACATTGTTTCCAGTAAAATCACTACAATCTAATCTAAGATTCATTTCCTCTAAAGCACCAGCCAAGTTATTAGAAATCTTTTTACTATCCTTAAAATAGTTATCATCTAATTTATCAGATTCATATAACATCGTATTTAATAAACCATCACCATCTAATTCAGGTTCAGCAACATATTCTTTAACAAAGATTATATTACATAAAAACTGAATTATAATACTTAATAAAATACCACCAATAACAATTAATGATATTCTTGTTATTCTCTTTCTCATAATTGTGTATCCCTTTTCATTTAAATAAAATATATAAAAAATTCAATAAATCATTATTTCAATCTAATCAAACATTTTTCTTTTAGAAACCATTTAATAATTTCATTTTTATCTTCATAATAATCAATTAAATGTTTTTTATACTCACTTACCAACTCTGCTGGAATAACAATCAGTCCATACCCCTTACTTATCATATAATGATTAGCAAAAATAACTGCAGTCCTCTTATTACCATCTAAAAATATTTGTGCTTTCATAACATAAAGTAAAATATTAATAGTATTTTCAATTACGTCATTAGATGAATTAATAATCTCATTTATTTCATCTTTGACTTTTAATTCAAAAGGAATAGGTGGTATATAAGTCGAGCCTCCAATTGAAACAGGTATACTTCTTATTTTACCCGCTGAATATGAAAATCCATCTTCTACAATAGCGTTAATTTGACATAAAACAGCGTAATTACTTGGATATGTAATAACTCCTTCACTCATAATAAATTCCCAAGCTCTTTTTAAATTAACCACTTTAGATATATCCTTAGCAGTCATATCTTTTACTATACCACCATTAACTATAGTTTCAGTATCTGAATATGTAGTTGCAATACCTTCAAGAATTGATTGTTTATATATTGAATCTACCATATTTCTTCTGGCTAAATCTAAATTCAATTTAACATCATCAGTTAATTCAAAGCTTTCAAATTCTAAAGCTCCTAATTCTTTATTTATTGCTTTAACCCTTTTTTTATATTGTTTTGCTAAATTATTATTTTCTAATATTAATAAATGCAATTGTTCACTATACTCACCAACATATTTTGTTTGACTTAATCCATCTAATCTATAATGAACATATATATATTTTTTTTCTTTATTTGTTCTAATTTCTACAGATCCATATACCATTTTATTCAATCTAGAAATTAGGATTTCTTTTTCATTTAACAATTCTGTAATAGTCGTCTTCATTTTAACACCTCAAATGTGAATTTTTTAACGATTTGTTTCACATTTATTATATCATAAAAAATAAAAATGTGAAACTTTTTTAGTAATTTGTTTCACATTTATTTTCCCTCACGTATATACATCAACTAAATTAATATACCATTACAATGATCTACTTCATGTTGAATAATCTCTGCTGTCCATCCTGTATAAGTTTTAAATCTTATTTGCATATCTTTAGTTTGATATTTAACTTTAATCTTGTTATATCTTACACATTTACGTGGACCACCCAAAAGTGATAAACAACTTTCTTCTGTATTATATTCTTCTTTTTTATCAACAATTTCTGGATTAAACATAACTGTATATATTTCTTTTTTTCCATCACCATCTAAAAAAGCTATTATTCTTTTATTAACACCTATCATATTTGCAGCCATACCAACACAAGTATTCTTATGATGAATAAGTGTTTCTAATAAATCATTAGCAACATCTAAATCTTCTTTGGTTGCTTCTTTTGATGGTATAGAAAGAAATATAGGATCATGTATTAATTCTTTTATCATATGCATCACCATATATATTGTATCATATTAATAGTAACTAATTAAATACTTTAAAACTTAAAGGGGCTAAAATGCCCCTTTATTAATTATTAAGCTTTTAATGTAGGAACCTTACATGAAGAAAATATTATTAACATTAACAAACTAAAAAATACATATATTTTCTTCATATTTTTCTCCCGTACTCTTTTAATGAACCATCAATATTTAATGAGTCTCCTAAATATATTAATAATATTTTAAAATATTATTAATCATTTTTTAAGAAAAATAAAAGCAAAGGTTTTTACGCCTTTGCTTTATTGTAATATTTATTTAGCTTTTGAAACTAATACTTTACCACCAGTTACAACAATCATCTTTTCTGCTTCAATAGAGAAATCATCAGCATCAACTGTTAAAGGTTTATCTAATACACCTCTAGCTAATACTTTATAATATGTAGCTTTCTTTTCTACATTAGGAATTCTCTTTTTAATTTCTTCTAATGTAACAGTTTCGTTTTCGTTGAAGTATTGTGATAATGTATCAATGTTAATAATTGTTTTCTTAGTTTTATCTGCAATTCTTGTTGATTGTTCGATTAAACTAATTACTTGTTCGTCAGTAATTAAATTATTTACTTCAGTTGCACTAACTTTTTTAACAATATTAACTGGATTAACTATTGTTTTAGTTGAAGTACCACTACCGATAACTTTAACTGATTTTTTGATTAATCCTTTTTCTAATAATGCTTCATTATCTTCATATGGATAATTATTTGAATAATTTACAAAATCAATATCCATTTGTTCAGCACCAAGTTTCTTCATTAAA
Source organism: Candidatus Pelethenecus sp. (assembly GCA_045121295.1). Lineage (GTDB taxonomy): Bacteria > Bacillota_I > Bacilli_A > Acholeplasmatales > Anaeroplasmataceae > Pelethenecus. The sequence continues at coordinate 14,148 of JBGVFV010000027.1, read as the reverse complement.
TCATAGATTAATTCTTTTGCATAATCTACACGTCTTGGTAAAGTAATTCTATACATTGTAGGAACATCAGCACTATTAGAAATAGTTGACATGTCTTCAACTTTATATTTAGAATTTTCATAATCAGCTGGATTTAAAGCTAAGTATAAACATAATGTTTTACCTCTAAATCTTAATCTAGCAATATTTTCTTTACCAAATTTAAATGCTTCATGTTTGAAACTTATTCTTGATTTAACTTTTTTGTATGATAATAATTCATTCTTAATAATGTCATAATAATCTTTTACTTCATCTTTTGATTGAATTAATCTAGCAGTGAAACTCTTAAGAATACGAATAATTGTAAAACTATGAGTTTCTTCATCCCATACTTGCATTGTATCATCTTCGTCTTCATCATCATTGTCTTCTGTTTCTACTACAGGAGTAACTTCAGGTTGATTTTCTTCAACTGGTTGAACTTCTTCTACTTGAGGAGCTTCAACTTCATCTTCAATAACGATCATATCATCTTCTTCAGATTTAGGAGATTTCTTGAATGCAAGACCAAAGAAGCTTAATGCATAAACGATATCGATTGCAGCTAATGCAGCAACGATAACAGCAAATACAATAATTAATACGATATGCCATTCAGGAACGAACATACCGAATACGAATGGAGGATATACTACAGCTAATTTCTTAGTTCTTAATCTGTTCTTTTGAGTCATCATGAATACTAAGAATCCACCTTCTAACATAGCGATAACTGCTAATACGATAGCGATCCATAATAATGAACCCATTTCATATACGAATACGAATTCTGATAATTCCTTAGTTTCAACAACTACATAATCACCATCAATTTCATGTTCTAATGTAGTTACTTTTTCACCATTATTATGAACATGCATAATACTGAAGTTTTTACCCTTTAATTCTTCAGGGATTAACATCTTAATAACTAATGTACCATCTGGTTGAACAGATACACCATCTTTTAATAACTTAACATCGTAAGCAATACCAACTCTATGACCTTTTGGTGCATAGCCAGAGAAGTCCTTATCTGATTCTTCCATTTCGATCATTTCAACATATAATTCTTTGTTTGGATCGATACCTTCTGGAGCTGTAACAATTACATCTTCAGGTTGTTCATTATCTTTATTAGTATCAAATGACATAGATGCTGTTTTAATTGTTAATACTGCATTCATATCAGCGATTGCATTATAGTTAGCATCACCTGTAAATTTAGCTACTGCGTTATATGTACCTACATTTGTACCAGCATTATTAGTATAAGCAACTGTTACACCTTCTGGTAATGTACCATTAATAACTACTTTATGTTCAGCGCCATCATAAATTACTGTTACATCGGCAAATGTAATACCAGTCATGTTATATGTAGCTTTATTGATTGTTATTGTCGCATTCATATCAGCTATTGCGTTATAGTTAGCGTCACCTGTGAATTTAGCTACAGCATTATATGTACCAGCATTAGTACCAGCATTATTAGTATAAGCAACAGAAACACCTGTTGGTAATGTACCTGCGATTAAAGCCTTGTGTTCAGCACCATCGTAAGTAACTGTTACGTCAGCAAATGTAATACCGCTCATGTCATATGTAGCCTTAGCAATTGTATATTCAACTTCTACTTCACCAGCATATGATCCAATACCAGTAACTGTTAATTCATATGTGTTAGCATTAGTATTGACATTACCGCTAACTGTATAATCAGTACCTTCAACTAATGTAACACCATCATATTTAACAACGATTTGTTGAGTTTGAGCTTGACCATTATAAACTAATGTATTTGTTAATGTAATTTCTGCTTCTTCATCATTTAAATTAGCTAATCTTAATTCACCTAAATACTTATAAACAAGAAGAATTGATTCTCTGTTATCAGTTTCATTAATTTCTAATTTGTATTCATAGCCTTCAGGAAGACCAACAATTTCCATATCTTCAGTGAAAGTAAAATTATATCCTGGTCCAAATACACCCATAGCAAATACATGTCCAAGATATTGACTTGTTGAACCTGGAGCTAAGAATTGACCTGATTGGTAATTTTCTATTGTTTTAGTTTGATATACTATTAAACCAATTTCGCCCCAAGCTTTTGATTCAGAATTAGCTGCTGGTAAAATAAAGCCTTTACCTCTTTCATAATCAACATATGCAGGAACTGTATTTCCTAAAGCTAATTCTTCAATTGTTGGTTCTAATTCAGCATCATGTGTGAATTCGATAAATTTCTTAATTTGTCCTAAATACTTATAAATAACAATACGTGAATTTTCAGGATTAGTTTCATTAATTTCTAATTTATATTCATAACCATCAGGAAGACCAATAATTTCCATATCTTCAGTGAAAGTGAAACCATTCCATGGTCTGAAAACTGCTACAGCAAATGCATAACCAGTGCTGTCAACTGTTTTGCCTGGAATTAACATTTTACCCTCAGAATAATCTTCAGGTGTTTTAGTTTCGTGTACAACAATGCCAATTCCACCATCAAGTTTTGCTTCAAAACTTGCAGCTGGCCAAATAAAGCCTTTACCTCTTTCATAATCAACAAATATAGGAACCATATTTCCAAATGCTAATTCTTCAATTGTTGGTTCATATTCTTCATCATATACGAATTCAATACTTGGTTTTTTAGGTTCAGCAGTTATTATCGGTAATTCATAAGTTAATAGAACTTGATATGGATCTATACGTTCTAAACTGAAATCATTGTTCGCATTTTTAATATCATCTGCAAAAACATAAAGTGGTTTATTAAATTCTTTACCAGTGCCAATAACAAGATATAAGTAATATTGAACACCTGGCACTAAATTCTCTAAATCAGCTGGTACGATACCTTCGTCATTTTTAGAAACAATTGCCATGAAAGCAAGTTCATATTTCCATGGTGTTTCACGAGTAACAATAAGTGAGAATTCATGTAAAATTTCTTGTTCAATTTCTGTTGTAGTAGGGAAATATTCTAAGAATTCTGGATTTATTTCTATATCTACTTCTTCAATTTCCTTAATTTCTAATAATGGTAATTTATATGCCACTTCGATTGCTGAAGCATTTTCTCCATAATTATTTAATACATCTGCAGCTACACGAGGGGCAAGTTCTTTTAGATAATATCCTGTTGGTACAGTGACATTTTTAGCAAATACATAGTTTCCGTATTCTGAACCATAGCCTGTTACAAGAGTTATACCAACATGATATTGAACGCCTGGTTCAAAGTAGAAATATCTAACATCCATTAAATCGATTAAAACTAATTTACCATTTGCGTCTTCATAATAAAGATTACCATAGTACCAGTCATAATAAGGACTTTCTTCTACATCATATCCATTAGTATAAAGATCTAATCTACCTTCTAGATATTCTGCAAGGAATGATTCGTTGACTGTTGCATTTACAGAGTTAACAGGGGTTTTAATTATATCTTTTCCAAATGTATATAAAACTTGAATTGCTGAGTCGCCTTCACCTGTATCATATGGTCTAATTATAAATTCTGATGGACCATTTACATTATCAGCAAATTCATAACCTACATTTGCTCTGTAAACAAATTCAATTACATAATTAAGACCTGAAATTATAGTATAATTATATTTTTCTGCATCATACTCAACTAATTCACCATTATTATCTAGATAACATAATCTTGACATTGAAGAATAATATTTAGGATTTTGTTCTGAAATTTTAATACTTCCGCTTACAATTCTATATTGTCCCTTATCGAACATTTCAAACCATGGTTCATATAATTGTAAATTTACTGATTGGATTTTAGTTATTTCTGAAAAAGTTAATTTTGGCAAGTCATAGAATACTTCTATTGCTTGAGCATCTTCACCAAAATAACTTACCATTTCAGAAGGCATTGTATATTCCTTATAAGTATATCCTGTTGGTAAAGTTATTTCATCTGCGAATTTGTAATTACCAAAAGGAGCACCATCAACACTAGTACCTGTTAAAAGTATTACAGAACCTACATATTGAATATCTCGTTCAAAAATAGATGCTGTAACTTCAACACCATTTTGTTTAATATAAACTTTTCCGCCCATATTAATACATTTATTAGAGTTAACTTGTAATGGTGGCATTTTAAGATTTCTACCTTGTGCATAAAAATCCATAAAATCAGGATTAATCACAATGTCTAGTGATGTGATTTCTTCTATTGAAGGTGCATATTCATCTATAATTGGCAATTCATAGAATACTTCAATTGCTTGAGCTTCTTCGCCAAAATAACTTGCCATATCAGAAGGCATTGTAAATTCCTTATAAGTAAATCCTGTTGGTAAAGTTATTTCATCTGCGAATTTGTAATTAGTACAATCTATACCATAAGCATTAGCACCTGTTAAAAGTATTATAGAAACTACATATTGATCACCAGCTTTGAAAGCTGTATCATTATACAATTCTAATACGTCATTTCCATATTCATCTACTGTTTCAACATAAAGGCATCCACCCACTCTAATACATTTGTTAGAATTAAAAAGTACTGCTTGAATATTTGAATTATTTATTCCTTTTTCATATAACGCAAAATATTCTGAATTTACTGAAACATCTACTGATGTAATTTCTTCTCTTGCTTTAACATTGTTAGTAGCAGCATCTACTTCAACATTAAATAAGCCAATATTGAATAATGCGCCAACTCCAAATAAAGTTAAACATAAAATAAACAATAATTTAATTTTATTTTTCATATTTTTTCTCCTCTCATTTAATTGAAAATTTGTTTTATTTGCAAAATAAAACATTTTACGTACCTATTTTAACAAACGAAAGTAGGCAAAAAGTATGCAAAAAGTGTGTATTTCAACAAAAAAGTGCTAAATACAACACTTTTTTATTTATTTTTTTCTATAAAATATAAAAATGCTAGACTTTAAGGCTTTACCCAAGTCTAGCACTTTTCTTATATAATATATAAATATATATAATATTAGAGATTATTAATTAGTCTTTACAGTCTTTCTAATTAATCCTTTTTCAATTAATGCTTCAGTATCTTCATATGGATAATTTCTAGAATGTGAAATAAAGTCAATATCTGTTTGTTCTACATTAAGCTTATTCATTAAATCACGAATTAAGTCTTTAGAATATTCTGCTCTTTCAGAATCATTTATTCTATACATAGCAGGAATATCATTACTTGAAACGTTAGACTTGTCTTCTACTTTATATTTGCTGTTTTCGTAATCAGCTGGATTTAAAGCTAAATATAAACATAATACTTTCCCTCTAAACACTAATCTAGCAACAGTTTCTTTATTTAATTTAAATGTTTCATGTTTGAAACTTATTCTTGATTTAATCTTTTTATATGATTGTAATTCATTTTTAATAATGTCATAATAATCTTTTACTTCATCTTTTGATTGAATTAATCTAGCTGTAAAGCTTCTAACGATTCTTATATTTTCTTTAGTTAGATATTCTTCATCTTCGTTATCAACTTCTTCATCTTCTGAAGTTTCTTGTTTATCTTCTTGAGTAACAACTTTCTTTTGATCGCTATTATCTTTTTTAAAGAATGATTTAATCTTATCACCATACATACCATATGCTAATATTCCATCTACTGTAGTTAAAGCAATAAACGCCACAATTAAGATAATTGCAAACACTAAATGAACTACAGGTAAGAACATACCAAATGCGAATACTGGATAAGCAGCTAATTTCATTGTATTGAATGTTTTCTTCTTATTAAGCAAGAATACTAAAGCTCCCACTTCTGCAGTCACAAATACCGCTAATAAGATGATTAACCATAATAATGAACCAGTTTCATATACAATTGCAAATTCTAATGCTTCATTAGTTTTTACAATTGCGTAATCACCATCTATAGTGAATTCAACTTCTTCAGTTTCTGTACCATTTTTAATATTTCTTATACTGAATTCCTTACCTCTTAATTCACTTGGAATTAATAATTTAACTGTCATAGTACCATTAGGTTCTACATTATTACCATCAACTGATAAATTAATATCATAAGTAGCAGCAACTCTTTCATTCTTTTCTAAACCTAATTTTTCTCTAATTGATTTATCAGTTTTAATTTCTTCTTCAACGTTTACATCTAATTTAGTTCCAGGTGCGATACCTTCTTCAGAAGAAACTTCAACCATTGGCTTACCAGTTTCATCTTTAATTTGATCAGTTGTATCTAATGTATCGATATTAATTGTTAATACAGCCTTCATATCAGCGATTGTATTATAATTTGCAGTATCATAAGAGAATTTAGCTACCGCGTTATATACACCCGCATTTGTACCTTTATTATTAGTGTAAGATACTGTTACACCTTCTGGTAATGTACCAGTAATTTCAATCTTATGTTCATTACCATTGTATACAACTGTTGAACTATTAAATGTAACACCACTCATATCGTGAGTTGCCTTAGCGATTGACCAAGCAATTTTACCATTGAATGATTCAGCCCATTCATAATTATCAGTATCTTTTAATGTAATAACTGCTTCATAAGTTCCTGCGTTAGTTGCTGAACCTTCTGTTACAATATATAAATCATGAGCATCTACTGCTGTATGAGCAGTACCATTATATGTAAAGCTTGTTGTTGCTTCTGGTAATGCTACTTTTTCCTTATTAATTGTTAATACTGCATTTATATTTTCAATAACATTGTAGTTGGCAGCATCATATGTAAATTTAGCTACTGCGTTATATGTACCTGCGTTTGTACCTGCATTGTTTTCATATGTAACTGTTACACCTGCTGGTAATGTTCCTGCAATTAACGCTTTATGTTCAGTACCATCATATGTAACTGTTACATCAGCAAATGTAATACCACTCATATTGTGAGTTGCTTTATTAATTGTAATTGTAGCTGCCATATCAGCAATTGCATTATAGTTAGCGTTACCTGTGAATTTAGCTACTGCATTATATGTGCCTGCGTTTGTACCTGCATTATTTTCATATGTAACTGTTACACCTGCTGGTAATGTTCCTGCGATTAACGCTTTATGTTCAGTACCATCATATGTAACTGTTACATCAGCAAATGTAATACCACTCATATTGTAAGTTGCTTTATTAATTGTAATTATAGCTGTCATATCAGCAATTGCATTATAGTTAGCGTTACCTGTGAATTTAGCTACTGCATTATATGTGCCTACGTTTGTACCTGCATTATTTTCATAAGTAACTTCTACACCTGCTGGTAATGTTCCTGCGATTAAAGCTTTATGTTCAGTACCATCATATGTAACTGTTACATCAGCAAATGTAATGCCGCTCATATCATATGTAGCTTTTGTGATTTCCCATGCAATAGTACCATTGAATGGCGCTTTCCATTTATAGTTATCATCATCTATTAAAGTTAATTTTGCTTCATATGAACCAACATTAGTATTAGTTTCACCTGTTACAGTATATAAATTAGTAGCAACTAAAACTACATGAGCATTTCCGTTATATACGAAACTTGTTGTTTCTACATTTACTTCAACTTGAGCTTTTGCAATAACATAATCTACAACTAAACTACCAGTAAAGTTGCCATTAGCTGTAATTGTTAATTCATATTCACCGGCAGCAGTTTGTTTATTATTTGATACTGCATATTCAGTTGCAGATAATACTAATCCATCTACCGTTACTGATTTAATATTTTGTGTTAATTCTAAGCCTGTATAAACTAGGCTGTTTTCTAATTCAACTGTAGCATTAGAAATAGATTTAGCCATTATTTCATATTGAGCCGTTACAGTTGTAGGTAATTTATAATTTGAATTTGTTAAACTTGCTGCTGTTGCAGTAAAAGTACCAACATCAGTCTTACCGCCAGTTACTACAACTATACATTCATCATTATTAACTAATCCTGTAGCTGTTACAGTTGGTGCTTGTTCTTTTGCATTATAAGTTAATGTTAAGTTATCCCAAGTTAAGCCAACTTCTTTAGGACTTACTGTAACATTACCATTAATATATATAATATTATAGTTATTAGATGTATATCCACTTGCACTAACTACATATTCACCAATATTTGAGAATTGAGCATATTCACTACTAAACTCTAATTCTCCACCTAATACACTTTCAGTTTCATTATTAGCAAAACCAGTAAATGTTACTGAATAATTAGGTTTTGCATCGCCATAAATAATATTTTCATCATTTACTGTAACTGTTAATTCTGCTTTTTTAATTTCACATAGAATTTGATGGCTTCCTGAATAAATACCAGTAAATGTAATTGTTACAGTGTATGTACCAACATCTTTTTTACAACCATTAGTTACTGTATAATGTGTACCTAATATTAACTCTTCAGTTCCTCTTACTACAGTAATTGGAAAATTTTGTTCTAAACCATTATATGTTATTTTTTCAGTTGTCACTGTTACATCTGATTCTTCTAAAGGAATAGGATCTAACTCACCTAATTCATAAATAACTTGAGCTACTAGTGAATAGTTATTATCTTGATCAACATTAATGCTATATCCTTCATTAGAAGTTGTTACTCCTTTTGCAAAGGCATATTGAGAAAATTCGTTTTCTCCAGTTGTAATAACAGCTAATAAATAATATTTAACATTAACATCTAAAGGCTTAGAATAATCAATTTCTTCTAATGAATCATCTTCCATAGTTGCAATTACAAATTCAGTTGCTTCAACGAATTTAACATCAGCAGGGATGTTTAATAAACCTGAAGAGATTAATCCCATTAATTCTTCAGATGTAAATACTTTACCAGCAATAAAAGAATTGATAACAGAATCTTTAAAAGTAACATTTACTTCATTAATTGGTATATATTCGCAAATACCTAAATCAAAAATAACCTCTAATTCAAATGCATTATCAAATTTATATACAGTTAAATTATCACCAAATTGAGTATTTGCAGCAAAACCATAACCTTCTTTTGCTAATACAGTTACTTTATAGCCATATTGTTTATTTAATTCAAATACTTCACCATTAAATTCTTCCCAAGTTGAAGTCGTTTCATTATAAACCATTAAAGTATAAACTAAGTTATCTTCATTTATTTTTAATTCATAATTACTTTCAGCATCTACGCTTAATAAGTTTTTATCAATTTCTATAGCTAACATTCCTGGATAAATTAAATAATCATCGCTAGTAACTTCAACATTTTCAATACCTAATTTCCAGATAGCATATAATGTAGTATCTTTTGTGAAGGTAAATTGATTACCAACACTATACATAACACCAGTTCCATCAGCTTTTGTATTCCAACCCATAAATTGGAATAATGATGGATGAGTATAAGAACAACTTTGTAATTCTACTGTTCCATCAGATGGTCCGACTACTATTTGTTCACCATTTCCACCGTTAGGATCATATGTCAAATACAATTGTTTATAGATAATAACTTCACTGCCTTCTTGTTTCATGTCATAACCAGTAGACATTTCATTTATAATATATTGCATATCATTAGCGGCAGCATTTGCAAGAGCTACAATTTTAATTCCTATAGAAGGATTATATGAAATACCAATTTGAGAACCTGCTAATAATGGATTGTTTTCCATTACTTGAATTTTACACGCTTCATTCAAATAAATATTTCCACCTGTATTATCTAACACAACTTTACCACCTAAATTAATAGTATAATTACCCTCTTTAACATAGATAGCACCACCTTGTTTAGATGCTGTATTTTCAGATAAAGTATAATTTTCAATATTTAAAGTTCCAGTATTATCACTTAAATAAAATGCTCCACCAAAGGATGCTGTATTATTTTTTATTATACCACCTGTTAAATTAACAGTAGCTTTCCTAATAAAAGCAAAACCACCTTTATTTCCTGTGTTATTAGTGAAAGTTCCACCTTTAATATTTACTGTACCTGAATCACAATAAAATATACTACCATTGTATGCGGTATTATTAGTGAAAGTTCCGCCTGTAATATTAAAAACAGCTGAATCACCGCAAAGGAAAAATAAACAATATTTATTATAATTATTAACTTTATTATTTTCGAAGGTACCACCTGATATTTCTACTTGAGCACGATATAATTGAAAAATCGAATTTTCTGCAACAATATTTTTAAACGTTCCACCTGTAATTTGAAAAGGAGAGCTGCCTGATCCTGATGCATAAATCATAGCATCAGTTGCAGTATTTTTCTCGAAAGTCACACCATCAGTAATTAAAAATGAGTTTAAAGACTCAGAATCTATCAATCTACTTACTTTATTTCCGACAAAGTTACCACCAGTCAATTTAAGCGAACCAGAACTAAAGTCAATAAAATCCTCTTGAGGAGTTTCACAACCAACAAAGTTACCGCCTGATATTTCAAGATTTTTGTTATAAGAATATATAGCTCGTCCTGTAGCAATAATTGCACCGCCCTTTAAATTATATGAAACATCAGTATCATTTTGTTTAGTAGTTCCTTTGTACCAAACGTTATTAGCAGTCATAAATCCTTTAGTTACTTTGCTTGTATTACAATCACAAATATGTAAATGAGTTGACATATTACTACTTTGATAAATATTGATTGTTTCAATAACTGTAGAATTTGTCCCAGGTCTTGTAATAGTAAAACCATTTAGACACAATTTTGATGTAATATCACCATTTGCAGCTTGTGATACAGCAAAAGAAATTGGCTTAGATAAAACTAAATCTTCAGTCAAATACCAATTACCTGCAGTAATCTCGTGAGTAGCAAGATTAGAGTTTCCTGCAAATTCACCATCACCCTCAAGCAACGCTTTTTTTAATGCTTTCCATTCTCCACCAGAATGGTTTCCATTACATGCAGCTGTTTCTCCATGAGCATTTAATAATTTCTCTCCTACGAATGAAAGCGTAAAAGACATCACAAACGCAAATAAGACAAACATAAGTTTTAAAATTTTATTTTTTCTCATTTTCTTTTTCCTCTCTTTCTTTGAATGTTGTTTTATGATACATAAAACATTTTTACGGGAATATTTTAGCATTCAAAAGTAGGCAAAATAGAGGCAAAAAAGGTGTATTTTGACAAAAAAATATAAAATGCAGCATTTTTTTATGCTGCATCTTGCTTAAATTTTCTTATTATGTAAATTTGCATTTGTATATTCACTGAAGCTATATTGTGTCATATATTCTCCGTGATATACATCTTCTAATTTAACCTTTCCATCTAATAGATCAAAATAACTACAATAAACATTGTCTTTATTAATACCTAGCTTACCATGTTGTACATTTATAGCTTCACTACATCCAACCTCTGATAAAGTAGCTATAAGATCTTTTCTTATACTCTTAAAATATGTTTCATGTCCTTCATCATCTTCAAATAATACTGCTATTAACTCACTTGTTGTGCATAACGCACCTTTTCTATCTACTAAGTAAGCTAATAATTCTTTAGCTTTTGTGTATTTGAATTTTAAAGGATTACCGTTGAAATATACTTCAAAGTTACCAAACACATTAATTTGTAATTTATTAACCTCTTTTACTGGTTTTCTTAAATTTGCTAATTCTTTTTTAACTTTTTCAGGAGTAATTGGTTTAACAATATATCCACTCGCATGAATATCAAATGCTACATCTCGATAATTTCCATATCCAGTAGAGAAGATAATATTTATATTAGGATTCATTTGAAGTAATATATTTGCTAAGCTTACCCCATTAATCCCATACATTTCAATATCTAAAAAAGCTACATCACATGTATTAGTTTCCATAAACTTAATAGCTTCATCAGCAAATCTAAAAGAATAAACAGTAGCGTTACTATCAGCTTCTTTTATAGATTTAACTAACCCTTCTAAAGCTATAATTTCATCATCAACAGCTAAGATTTTCATAGTAACTCCTTCTTAGGTATATAAACAGTTGCGGTTGTTCCTACACCTATTTCACTTTCCATAACTAATTTACCTTCTACTCTACTTTCAAGTCTATCCTTAACATTTTCTAAGCCAATATGACTCTTACTATCATCTAATTCTGTATTAAGTGTGTCATACCCAACACCTGTATCTTTAACTGTTATAATATAGTTTTCATCATCCTCATAACTTGATAAAGTTACTTTTCCGCCACCACGTTTTTTACTTACACCATGTTTAATAGCATTTTCAACAAGTGGTTGAATAGATAAAATCGGTAAATAGAAATCACTTGATTTAATATCATATTCAAATTCTAACTCTTCCCCAAATCTAACTTTTTCTAATTCTATATATGTTTTTATATGTTCTAATTCAGTGTCAAATGAAATTAATTCAGTTGTACTTAATGAATCAATATTATTTCTTAAATATGTAGAGAAATCATCTACTGCTTTTTTAGCTAGTTCAACATCTTTATCACATAAATGATAAATAGTATTTAACATATTATATAAGAAATGTGGTTGAATTTGAGAAATCATTAATAAGATTCTACTTTCTTGTAACTTACCATTTAAAACAATTTTCTCATCTTCTAATTGCTTATTTTTAATTGTACTATTAACATGTTTAGGAACTAATGCTAATACTGCCACAAATACTATAATAAAGATCAATATAAATGATAATTGTGAGAAACGTGTTTCTTCAAAACCACCTATACCACTAAACATTGTATCTAATGCATATGTAATAAATGCAATAAATGCTACTAATAAAACAATCATTCTAGCTAAATTATATTTCTTAATATTAAAGCCTACTCCAATAAATAATAAAGCAAATGATACACCTTGGAATATAGCCCATAATAACCATAAATCAAAGAAATATAAATCCGTAAGAACAGCTATTAAAATACTAATAGGTAATATTAATCCAGAAACAATTATAGACAATCTACCAAAAATTTTCTTTTCTTTAACAAGAATATCTGAACCAGCTTTCATTAAGAAGAAATAATAGAACATGGCAGCCAAGAACGCTACTATTGTATTACCCGATATCGAATCAAAGTATAACGATATACTTAGAGAACAGAAGAAAAGATAACCCCCTGCAAAGAATACTGCTAATCCTATTGTTGGCAAACTTTCAATTCTTTTTGTGTTTAATAAGTATGAGAATAATCCAACAACCAACAATATTCCGCCACAGAACATAACGAAGAATCCTAATAATCTTTCAAATCTAGATTCTCTTAAAATCATTAATTCAAAGTTAGTATTATAATATAATGTCATTAATTCTAACATATCATCTACAGCGTTCGCATTACCATAAAAATGAGGATTACTAATAACAATTGTCATAGGTTCATAAGCATCAGTTTGTATAGGACAAAACTGCCAAGTTTCCCCACATGAACTTTCTCCTGCAGCTTTTACTTCACAAAATAATTGATATTTAGAACCATCCTTATTTTCGATTGTAACATTTATGTGATTCAAGTAAAATGCAACAGATAATCCTTTAGATACTGGATATTTTTCATTGTTATTTGAATCAATCAACATAAAATATCCATTAAGTGTTACATCATTACCTTTCTTAATAGGTATATGCTTACCATTATATTCTTGCCAATCGCCATCTCCTACTTTATACTGACCAACAAACTCTACAGCTGGAGGTACAGGACTAACTGATTGAATATTTCTTTTATCCATATATACAATAAATACTAAAGAAATTATCAATAATATTATAAATGCTATTAAAAATATGGGTGTTTTCTTTAATATTTGTTTTATTTTATCTTTAGTCATAGTACACCATCCTAAAATAGACTATTTGAAAATAATCTAAGAAGTATCTTTCTTTTAATTATACATCATTTTAAGATATAAGTATAGAAATTATCTTACTTAAATTAGAACAAAAACCTTAGGCGAAACTGATATGACACTTCCAAACCAAACAAATAAAATATTTAAAAAATAAAAGCAAAGGGTGAGAAGTCCTTTGCTTTAATTCTTTTATATAATTCCTTTTGCAAACAAATAAACGGATTAACGTTTTGAGAATTGTTACATTACTAAAATATGCTGTGATATCAATATTTTTTGGACTTTTAAAGCGTTTAAGGCGACATTATTTGCCACCCTAT
>JBGVFV010000026.1:0-4944 GCA_045121295.1 Candidatus Pelethenecus sp. | reverse complement strand
AAATACAAAAATTGATACTGTTGAAATGGATGAACAAATTTTAGAATTAACTAGAGATGAAAATGGTCGTATCACTGGTTCAATCGGTGGAGATAGAATCCATTTTTATTCAAATGTAGTTAATGAAGATGGAACTACTGCTAAACAAAAAATTGCAGAACATTTAGTAGTTGGTCGTCAATCAACATATAAAGGTACAGAAGAACCTATTGATGTAGAAAAAATTTGGTATGACTTATCAGATGAAGATTGTAAAGATTTACAATTACCATCAGATTATCATTTAGGTCAATTCCAAGACGCAGTAAATCAAATTCGTGATGAAGTATCACGTATTGAGTCTGCTACTAAAATTGAGGACATTTTCTCAGGTACATTCTATGGAGAAGAAAACACAAGTGATAAAGTAGATGAAAATTTACAAACTGTTAAATATGTACGTATTAAAACAGGTTCTAATGTAAACTTACGCCAATTAAAAGAGGGTGAGTTAGCATACTGTCCTGACACTGGTCGCTTATACATTGGTGTACGTCAAAGTGCAGTATCTTCTCTTGTTAAAAATGAAGTAATTGGTGGAACATCATCAGGTGGCGGTGAAAGTGGAGGTGGAAACCTAACGGGTGAACACTTAGAACTAGATGGTCGTGATGGTAAAAAATATCGTTTATATATTGATGAAGATGGAGAACTAAAACAACGTTTAGTTGAGTTCTTAGACGCAGAAGCTCCTGAAGCAGATTCACCTGGTGTTGGTGCAAGATTTAACGGGTTAATTATTAATCGCTATTTTGGTGGTGGAGTTAAAGATGGTGGTAAAGCACCAATTAGCCATAGTTTTATTGAATTATATAATAACAACTCAAATGGACAAACAATGAACTTAAAAGGTTTATGTTTATATTATAAAAATATTGATGATGGAGTATGGCGAAGATTTGAATTAAAAGGATACGTACCATATCAACATTCATTCTTAGTTCGTTGTGGTCGTGTAAACTCAAAAGCAAATTCTTCATGCCGATATGAAATTACAAAATTCGACCAACATTGGGAGCAAGAATTAAGTTTTACATCAGGTATGGTTTATTTAGGAGTAGACTATGGACAATTAACTATTGCCAACCCTTATAACTTAGCAGATGGAACAACTTTAAATAGTTATATTGACATTATTGCTGGTGCTACTGAATCAGAAGAACGAAGTTTAACTGCGGTTGAATATGACAAAAAGAAAGCACCTGCATATAGACGTTTATTATCACAAGATTGTGGTATTCAACGTATAGATTTTACTGATACAGGTTCAACTTATAAAGATGTAGAACAAATAAATTACCGTACTTGTGATATGGCTATTTATAGACCTCGTTGCGTTGAAGATGGTGCATGGGATTTATATTACAATAAAACAAAATTAAATGAAAATATTCCAAACTTATTAAATATGCAATATGGTAAAGAATGGCACACACGTACTTTTACATGGCAATCTAAAGTAATGCCTCGTGGTTATTTACGTTATCGCAAAGCAGGAGAAAGTAAATGGAATTATAAAAATTCTAACACAGAAATCGTTTATCACATTGACCAAGATTGTACAATTCATAGAGTTATTCTAAGAAACTTAGAAGAAGGTATTTATGAGTATCAAGCAGGTGACGAAGGTTATTGGGGTGACGTTTCTACATTTGAAGTTAAATCATATATGAAAAATGGTACGTATGACAAAAATGCTCATATTAAATTCTTACATATATCAGACCAACAAGCCTTATATGAAAATGACTATGAGGCATGGAGATGGACAGCACAATATATCGAAGATAATGAAAACCCTAATGACTATGACTTTGCAATTAATACTGGTGATATTTCACAATCAGGTAACCGTTCTTTTGAGTGGCGTTGCTACTACAAATTCCCACGTTTCCTAAAAGAAAAATGTCATATGTTAGTATGTGGTAATAATGACTTATTTGAAAAAATTTATTCTAACTGTTTTAAATATTATGACGCTACTGAAAATGATTTCAATGGAGATTTATATTCACCAAACTTTGGTAATCATAATGTAATTCAAGGTAAATCACCTTATGGTGGATATGCAAGTTCACATTCATTTGATTTAGGATATTGTCACTTTGTTGTTGTAAACTCTAACATGACAGCAAGTGTCGAAGACCCTGACATTTGGGTTAAACAAATGAATTGGGTACGTCAAGATGTACAAGCAGCACGTATGCGACCTAATGCACCACGTTGGTTTATTATGGTTGCACATCATGGTGCGTTTACAGTATGTCGTATGAAAGACGTGCAACAAATGATACCATTCGTTGAAGATATGGGATTCCATGTTGTAGTTTGTGGACACCATCATACTTATTCACGTTCTACACCAATTCGTATGAATATTCGTAAACAAGTTGAAGCTATTACGGGTCATGATTTATATGATGTATATAGTGGTTGTGGACAAGCTATCGCCAAAGCAGTATACTCTATTGGATATATTGAAACATTTGCAAATAAACAAGGAGTTCATGTTGTTCCTAAAGGTGTAACATACGACCAAACAACAGAAGATGGTAAAATGGAAGATGGTACAGATGGTATTGTATCAAATGGTAACAGTGGTAGTCGTGAGGCATATGTTAATGATGAAATTGGAACAATGTGGGTAATGGCTCAAGCAAGTGGTGCTAAGTTAAAATCTAATAAAGACTTAGAGAAAACACCTACACCTTGGTACTATGGTTGGTGTGATTACAGTGATGAAGCTGGTTACTCAAATAGACCTCACCCTTACAAACCAAATTATTTAATGTGGGATATTAGTTGGGATAAAATCTCAGTTAAATCTTATGTGTTAAACGGTATCGTTGATTATGACTCTTATTTAGCCGACGCAGTAATGAAACGACCTGACCAAATTGACTACTCACAAATTACAAGAGAAGTTATTGATGATTTTGAAATTAAATGGAGAAATATTCCACAAACACCAATAGCACAAAACATTAACGAAGAAATAGAAGAAAACGAAGAAGAATAGTTTTTACTATTCTTCTTATTTTTATAAAGAAAGGCAGGTAATCCTATGTCTGTAAAATATTATAACCCTAATACTGCTCAGTGGGAAGTATTGGCAACCAATCAAGCACAAGGTGTTAAGTTATTGGATGCAGAGGGTCTATTAGTTTTAGTAGACGAAGATGGCAATATTATTTCAAGACCGAACAATGTTGAAGATGGTATAAAAGCATTGGGTAGAAAAATTAAAGACATTGAAGCTACTTTGCAAGACCACTTCACTAATCACCCTAGTGGTTCAGGTGGAGGTGGTGGCGGTGGTGGCGGTGTTATGCCACAAATCAACATCATTTCACCTGAGGTTATTACTACAACTGTTGATGAAGATGTAATTTTTGAATTTCAATTTTCATCACCAAATATGGGTATTGCTCAAGCGTATCTTGAAATTAGTGGTACTGAAAACAGAGCATATCAAATGACTTTAAGACGACAAGGTAACTTTACAGGTATGAGTGGTTGGAACTTAGGAAAATTCCCTATGGGTACATACTCTTTAAGTATGTATATTGTTGACGCAGGTGGTATGTATGCAACAATGAATACAACTTGTGTTATCCGTTCAGGTTCTTTAACTTTAAATACTGACTTTATTGATAGTGTTGACTACTATGTAAGTTCACCTATTATATATCCATATCATATTCAATCAATTTCAGACGACCCAATTACTATTCACTATCAAATTGACTCTCAACCTGAAAAAACTATTGACAACGTGGAAAACGATTCATATGGTGAAATTAACATGGGAACTATTTCAGTAACAGGTTCTCACGTTATTAAAGTATGGGCAACTTCTACAAATATGACTTCAAACGTTCAAAAACATAATATCTTAATTGTTGACGCAAAAGGTATGTATTTGACAGTTAATTTAGAACAAACAGAGTTTAATGAAGGTGAAGCGGTTTCACTTTACTATCGTGCGTCAAAACAAAATGAAACTTATGTAACTGCTTTCTTCTATATTAATGGAGCATTAACAGGTACATCAACTGTTGCTACTGGTGCAAACAACTTATGGAACTTAGGTAAAAACCTAGACGCAGGTACATATTCATTAAAAATTAAAGTTCGTACATTGGATACAACTGACCAAACTGAAAACTTAGAAACAAATACTGCAGAATGGTCACAAGACATTGAAATTAAAGCAGGTGAATTTGCGTCACGTAAACCTATTATTGATGGTTCAGAATTATTCATTTTTGACGCATCAGGTTTAAGTGGTGAGGGTAATATTGAAAATGGGGAACACGTATGGAAAGACAAAGGTAAAAACAATATTAAATGTACGTTACATGACTTCAACTATACTGCCGCAGAGGGTGGTAATGGATGGAACGGTGACGCATTAGTATTCAGTGGTAAATCATATGCAGTAATTGATTGCGCACCTTTCAATAATGCTACTAATACTGGTATTCTAGCAAATGGATTTACTCTTGAAATATGTTTTGCTGCACTAGACGTTGGTAATGCAGAGGCTCGTGTGTTATCATGTAAAAACCATTTAGCACCATATCAGGGTATTGATGTAACACCTTATGTTGGTACATTAAAATCACAAGATGGTATCAATATGACTACTGCTTATATGGATTCTATTAATGGTGAAAAATTTACGACTTTAACATTTAGTATGAAACATGGTGCAAAAGGATGTATGTGTTATATCTATGTAAATGGTGTATTAACACGTCTTGAACCATGTATTACAAATATTTTTAAATATGATGGAAAAATTTATTTAGGGGCAGGGTTATTAGAAAATGGAAAAATTGGTAACTTTGCTAACTGTAAAATTAAATCAGTTCGTGCTTATAATAGACAATTAGCAGAAGA
>JBGVFV010000025.1:0-9941 GCA_045121295.1 Candidatus Pelethenecus sp. | reverse complement strand
TCTCCTATATTATTTATAACTAATAATATACCTTTTCTAAATATAATCCACATCCATCTGCAATATATTTAGAATCTTGTGGATTTTTAGATTCTAAAATTTCACTAATCTTAGACTTATCAAACTTGCCTTTTCCTATTTCAATAATAATACCCATCATTCTACGGATTTGATATTTTAAAAAACCATTACCAATAAAGATAAATTCTAATTTATCACCATGATTAATTAATTCTACACTATATATAGTTTTAACTGTAGGTTTTCTTTCATCAATAGATGCTGATGCGAAACCCTTAAAATCATGTGTACCAATTAATAATTTAATAGCTTCTTCCATTTTAGATATATCAAGATTAGGAATATAAGGCAAATAACGGATTGTTAAAGGATTATATTCTTTAACATTAATATAGTATCTATATTCTTTTTTTATTGCACTAAAACGTGCATGAAAGTCTTCATTTACTTTTTCTACTTCTTTAATATAAATATCATTAGGTAAATAAGCATTTAATCCTTTCATCAATCCATAATCAGGAATATCAATATCCAAATCAACATGACATACTTGACCACGAGCATGAACATATCTATCTGTTCTACCTGATGGATAAATCTTTACATCTAAATTTAATAATCTATTAAATGCTTTCATTAATTCTAATTCAATAGTATCTAATTCATTTTGAATTTGAAAGCCCATGTAATTATAACCATCATAGCTTACGACTAATTTATATCTCATCTTATCACCTAAAACATAACTCTAGCTACTATAGCCAAGCCAAGTAAACCAACACCTAAAATAAATGAAATAATATCTAAAGCTCTAAATTTTAGTTCATCTATTCTAGTACGTTTAGCACCAATGACATAACCTCTAGCTTCCATAGCATTAGATAAATCTTCTGCACGTTTAAAAGATATAACAAACATAGGCACTAATAAAGATATTATTTGTGTTATCTTATCTTTTAACTTTCCTTCTTGGAAATCAACACCACGCGAAGCTTGAGCATTCATTATCTTTCTTGTTTCTTCATATAAAGTTGGAATAAATCTTAATGTTAATGAGATTGTCATAGATAACACACTAACAGGAACCTTAATAACTTTAAGTGGTGATAATACCCACTCTAAACCATTATTAATATCTGTAGACATTGTTGATACAGTTAATAATGATGTAATACCAATCATCATAAATATTCTAATAAATATAAATGATGCATTCTTTAATCCTACATCATATACATCGAAATTAAAATCTTTCCAAACTAACATATCAAACTTAACTAACCATAATACACTAAATATACCACCAAGCATTAAGAATGTATAAATTAATTTGAATTTAATAAATTTCTTAGTAAAGAAATAGAATATTAAAATACCTAACATTATAAGCAAATTAAATAAACCAATTTGCATATTAAACGTATAAAGAATGTTACCTTCTTTATTATAAATAAGTTGTAAGGCAAAAGTGAATGTTAACAAGAATATAACACCTTTTAACCCTCTTATAACTCTAACTAAAGATACTCTAGTAGATAAGAATATTACTAAGAATAATCCTAAAGCTAAAATCATAAATTCTAAATTAGGAATAATAAATATCATAACAATAGAAATAATTGTTAATAATATTTTAGTTCTTGGATCTAATTTATATATCCAAGAATTACCAGGAACATATTGACCAATAGTGATGTTATTCATGTAACTTCACCACCTTATCAATAAGTTGTTGTTCATCATAGATATTATAATCTAAATTATAATTCATCTTCTCATTTAAATAATCAATCATATCTAAAACATCTGGTTTAG
This sequence comes from Candidatus Pelethenecus sp., assembly GCA_045121295.1. GTDB lineage: Bacteria > Bacillota_I > Bacilli_A > Acholeplasmatales > Anaeroplasmataceae > Pelethenecus. The sequence continues at coordinate 8,105 of JBGVFV010000025.1, read as the reverse complement.
ATAAATGATTTTCTTTATAAATACCATCTTTAAATAAACTAACCTTATCCCCATCATATGTTAAAACACCATCATTCATAACAATAATTCTTGTTGAATACTTATAAACTAGATTCATATCATGAGAAATTAAAATAATAGTTTTATTATATTTAGTGTGTATTTCATAAAATAAATCCATTATTTCATCAGCAGTTTTAGGATCTAAACCTCTTGTAGGTTCATCTAATAAAAGTATATCTGGATTATAAGCTAATATCCCAGCTATAGCTACTTTTCTCATTTGACCGCCACTTAAATTAAATGGTGATTTTTCTAAGATATCATCACTAATTTTTAATATCTTAGCAGCTTCTAAAGCTGATTCTTTAGCTTCTTCTACTGTTTGTCCAAAATTCTTTGGAGCAAACATAATATCCTTTAATACCGTTTCTTCAAATAATTGATATTCTGGAAATTGGAAAACAAAACCTACTTGTTTTCTAATTTCCTTCATTTTAGGATTTTTCTTTTTATTAGGTGTAATTGTTTTACCCATTACATCTACAGTACCTTTTGTAGGTAAAACTAATCCATTAATATGTTGGATAAGTGTAGATTTACCTGATCCTGTTTTACCAACCAATGAAACAAATTCACCTTGTTTATTAATATTTAAATTTACATTTTCAAAAGCCACAGTATAATGTTTCTTTTTGCTAGTAGCATAATAGTGGCTTACTTCGTTAAATGATATTCCCATAATGCCTCCATTAATTTACTATTCTTTTCTAAACATTCTACTCTTTTACATTCATTATAAAATCTTAAAGAAAATGGCATATCTAAGTTAGAACTTAATAATAATTCTCTATCTTGGAATACTTCGCTAGGTATTCCTTCTTTAATAATTTCGCCATCTTTTAAGACAATTAATCTATCACTTTTGTTAGCTAATGCTAAATCATGTGTAATACAAATAATAGTCTTATTATATTTTTCTTTAAGTTCAACAATTAATTTAGTAATTTCTTCTACACCTTCTGGATCTAACATAGATGTAGCTTCATCTAAAATAATGATATCACAATTTAAAGCAAGAATTCCCGCAATAGCAACTCTTTGTTTTTGCCCACCAGATAATGTTTGTGGTTCTCTATCTAATTCATTTTCCATACCTACTTTAGTAGTATATTCTTTAATTAAATCTAACATTTCTAATCTAGGTACTAAATGATTTTCTAAACCAAAAGCAATATCATATTTAACGTTATACCCAACAAATTGGTTATCAGGATTTTGGAATACTATACCAACTCTTTTACGAATTGAATTAACTGTGTCTTCGCGTAACACAACATCATCATAAATGATTTCACCATTAGTTGGTTCAACTAAACCAATTAATAATTTAGCTATAGTAGATTTACCACTACCATTATGTCCAAGCACTGAAACCCATTCATTATCGTTAACAGTAAAGCTAACGTTATTTAATGCGTATGGTTCATTATTGTTATATTTAAATGAAACATTATTCAATTTTATCATTAGCTCCACCTCCTAAATATTAATCTTCGTAAATTATATATTTACAATTTGGATCTGTTTTTCTTATGTTCTTACAAGCATACATAGCTTTATCAGCTAAAACCATAGCTTCTTTTAAGAACATTTCTTCATTTAAGAAACATAATCCACAACTAAAACTTATTTTATCTATTTCCATTTCTGTTAAAGAAGTTGAATGACATTGTTCATATAATTTTTCTAAACATTCTATAACAGAATTCTTATCTTGTTTATATACTACTACAACAAATTCATCTCCACCATAACGGAATACTTGATTATGAACTCCCTTAAATGAATCATGAATTTTATTACTAAATATCTTTAAGAATTTATCTCCATAAGTATGACCAAACTTATCATTTACTTGTTTAAGTTTATCTAAATCTAAATAACACACACAAGCATTATTAATCATATTACTTTCTAATTCAACTAAATAATTACGGTTATAACAATTAGTTAAAACATCCAAATTATATTTAGATTTTAACGCGTTATATTTTTGTTCTAAAAGTTGTAGCTTTAATGTATCTTTTAAACTTTGAACATTATTATTAATAGATTCTTTATAAAAATCATGGATAGCTTTTAAATGTTCTTGTTTCATTTGTTCATTTGCTAAATAAAACTTATTTTCTGATTTATATAAGAAATTATAGAAATCTATTAAATCTCTATTGACTGGATGTGTATCATTGATTATTTTTACACAAATATCATATAACATCTTTTCACTACAATAATCTGTAATGCTTTCTAAAATTGTAATAAATGTATTTGTATCAAAAGCAACTGTTGATGTATAAATATTTTCTGACATAATAAAATCATAAAACTCTATAGATAACTTTTGAACATCACCTTCGATTAATCCTTGATGTGTTAAGAATATTCTTGCGTAAAATTTAATAACTTTAATAATTAAATCTCTATCATCACCTAAAAAGTTATTCACACTTAAAGCATTTTCTAATAACTCTAAATACTTATAAGTCTTTTCTACATCTTTTTTCTTAACTGTTAAAGGAACAGCATTTAAATAAAACACACCTTTAGAATATGAATCTGAATTAACAAAGAAAGGAGCTTCTGTTACTTCTTTTATACATTGGAACGCTTCTTCTGTCATTTGTAAATAAGTAAGAATATTTAATTGATTACAATAAGCACCAACTAAAAAATCTACAGGTGTTTTTTCTTTATCAAATTTATTTACACAGGCAACCACCTTACTATAATCTCCAATACTATAAGCATAATTCATTTGAATATAAAGTAATGTATATAAATGTTCATAATAAGGGTTATTGTTATAATAACGTTTAGCTATATCATTTATTCTTTTTATTCTTTTATACCCTTCTTGTTTGAAAACAAATTGAAAGAAAGGATAAAAACGATGAAGTATTTCAGATTTACCTTTAGAATCTTCTTCAAATAAATCAAAAAAAGGTTCTATATTACGTGGTTCTTCATCTCTTAACTTATTGTATCTTTCTAAAATAGTCAATTCCACCAACTCCTTTAAAAACCGACTGCATTATATCATTTTTTTATTAATATGTATATATTAATATTTAATTTATATAGAAAATAAAAACCTTGAATTATCTTCAAGGTGTTCTTTAAAACTGGAGCCACAGAACGGAATCGAACCGTCATCATATGCATGGCAAGCATATGTACTAACCGTTGTACTACTGCGGCAATTTTCAAATGCATTACTATTGTACCACAATTTTGTGTAAATGCAAGAACTTTTTTAACTTTTTTTAAATTTTTTTAATAATTGTTAATTGCTAAAGTAAATTCCGCTACTAATAGTTGAAAGTATTACATTGAAAGACTAATTTCCGCTTGTTATAATAATATTACCTTAATTGTGGCTTTAGGGAGGTAGCCACATGAATAAAGCTATTAATATTAAAGAAAAATATACTGATACTAACCATTACCAAAAACATTTTACTTTAGATGATAGAATTAAGATTCAAAAGATTATATCTGAACATAGAGATGAATCTGGTAATCTCACAATTCTTTTAAAGGATATTGGCAAAATGTTAGAAAATGATCCTTCTACTATTTCAAAGGAAGTCAAAAAACATAGGATTTTTAAACCTGCTAAAGACACAGATAACTTTAGATTATTCAATCAAATTTGTGAACATTTTGATGAATGTAACTTACATTATAATAATGCTTATAATTGGAAGTCATATGTTAAAAATAACACTAAGTGTATTAAGAAATGCCAAAACTTTAAAGAAAAGGTATGTACATTTTTAAAAAGATTTCCTTGGGTTTGTAACGGTTGCCCAAAATCAAAAGGATGTCATTTAAATAAATACTACTATTATTCTGACATAGCTCAAAAAGATTACTTATTAACATTAAAAGAATCTAGAGAGGGAATTAATTTAACACCAGATGAATTTAATGAATTAGATCATATTGTTTCATCACTAATTCTAGAAAAAAAACAACCAATTGCTCATATAGTTAACTCTAATAATTTATGTGTTTCTGAAAGAGTAATCTACAATTACTTTGAAAAAGGATATTTTACAGCTAAAAATACAGACTTAAGACGTAAGGTTACATACAAAAAAAGAAAATCATGTAATGATTCTCCTACAATTATACGAAAAAGAAAAATTGGCAGAATGTATAATGATTACCTAAAATACCTTGAAAACAACCCTAATATATCTATAGTCCAAATGGATACTGTAGAAGGTAAAAGGGAAGAAAATGGTTATTTATTAACTTTACATTTTGTAAAATTCAATTTTCAATTAGCTTATTATATACACGAACAAACTTCTGAAAATGTTACAAATGTCATAAACTATATTTGTGACACTATAGGTTTAGAAAATTTTAAACTTATGTTTGAAGTAATATTGACAGATAATGGTAAAGAATTTACTAATCCTGAAGCTATAGAAATAAATCCTGAAACTGGTGAACAAAGAACTAAAGTATTTTATTGTGATCCTTTGGCTAGTAGACAAAAAGGGGCATGCGAAAAAAATCATGAATATATAAGATATATCATACCTAGATTTTCTTCATTACTTAACTTATCACAAGAAAAAGTTTATTTAATGATGTCTCATATTAATTCTACTATTAGACCTAGTAAAAGAGCTTGTCCTTATGATTTTATGGAATTAGAATATGGAAAAGAAATTTTAGATTTACTGAAAATAAAAAAGATTGATCCTAAACTGGTTACACTCTCACCAAAGTTAATCAAATAGGTTAATCAATCTTTATCAAAATATTAAAGCCACAATAAGGTAGTTAATTTAACAAATCTCGGCGGAATTAAGTTTTGCAAAATAAACTATTCGCTATCATTAGACTAACTAACCATTATTTTTTTTGCTTTTTTTATGATTTTAGTATAACATTTATTTATCAAAATTTAAATACAAAATTAAAAAGATGAATCATAAAATATCCTGTAATTACGCGGAATTTACTGATTCACCTTATTTATTAATCTTTTCAACTATTAGTAGCGGAATTTACTTTAGCAATTAACATTTTTTTAATAATCGTTTTTCAATAAAATTTAAAGGGCGTTTCTTAAAAATTAAAACACCCTTCTTAATATCTTGTTTTCTGTTACTTTTGTTCTTTCTCAATCACTTTATAACTTGAATTTTCTTCAATTACTTTAATAACATCATCGATTTCTTTTTCATCTAAATTAATGCCGTCTGAAACTACTATTAATCCATTATCTTTATTTTTTTTATTTGTAATAACTCCAATAACTGTACCATAAAATTCATCACAAGACTCATCAACGCCAAGTGTATATACTTTTTGAAAAGAGTTATTTAATTCTTTAGCATTTGTTACATATCCTTCTTTAATTGAATATTTAATATTGTCGTTTTTTGTAAAGTTTATTTTAGATAGATCCTTCAGATAAAAGTGTGTTCTTTTTTTAATCATACTTTTTAAAGCATCCATTAAATATAATCTCTTTAATATTTCTACTCCTCGTTGCACAAAGTCAAACGGCTCATACCCTTTGCTTTCCATCATTCTTTCGGCTGCTTCTTCGATATCAAAGGTATGATAAATATAATGATATTTTACTATTTCTTTTGGCGGAAATATTTTATATAACTGCTTAAATGATAATTCATACAAAAATGCTATAGCTAAATATACGTATCCTATCCAATACATTTGATCTTTCGAATACATTGGCTTCTTAGTTGAGGCTTGATATTTCGTGTTTAATTCACAAATTATATCATCTATTGAGAATGTTGAAGTTAAATATCTTTTACTTTCAAATAATGAAGCAAAATCAGAACTTACAAATCTTCTTATAAACATGGGTGAACTAAAATTCGCCTTTTCTATCGAACTCTCAAATAGCGAAGCAATCATTTGACATGTTTTAAATTCATTGAAATCTAATTTTCTCATTTCAACACCTCATCAATATATTTACCTTTACTTCTATATTCTATTCTAGCAACCCTAACTTTGTCTTGGCTTAAGTTACTCATTTTTAGTCGTTGATCTATTATTTTATCTTTTTCTAAATCAGAAACATAAAGAACCTTTATAAATTCTAATCTTTCTAAACTGTTTGTTGTTTTTAAAACATACTGCATGCCAAGGTTTGTAGCCGCCAATGCATGTTCACATTGTAAATCTGTTATTTCGCCCCTTACAAACTCAGAAATAATATCAAACATTCTATTATCTGCAATAGGAGCAATAATAACATCTGAATTATTAACTTTTGCAATTATCTTTTTGACATAATTATTATTCTTATACTCATCTAACCACCCTCTAAAATATGCAATAGCTATCATCCATTCTCTATTAACTGCAAAATGAGTTATATTTAGTTCGTTAGTGTCAAGATGAAAAACATAAACAAAAGGTGAATTTCCGTTTACAATATAAGAAGCCGCTTGATTATATGTTTCTCCCAAATAAAAACCTACACCAAAATCGTTATTTACTTTTGAATATCCTAAATCTAGCGGAAAAGCTATTCCACTTTTCTTACAACCATGAAATAAAACTTTTCTTTCCTTAGCTTGATACTCCTCTAAATATAATTGTTCGTATATATTGTTAATATATACTTTTTTCTTAAAAGCATAATTATATAATTTATTAACGTTATTCATTTCAATTTCATTTTTGTCATTTTCCCAACGATTAATAGTCTCATACGCAACACCGATCTCTTTTGCTAATTCTTCTTGGGTAATACTTAACAATTCTCTTATAATCGTCACTTCTTTAGATATATTCAATCTAATCACCTAACTTTCTAATTAAATTATAGCAAAAATGAATTACGAAATCAACATCTACTTTATATCAAATGTCATAAAGTCGATTATGAATAAAATTTAAAAAGGAACCTTTGACGGTTCCTGACACATTAAATTTAAAAGACATTTATAAACAATAAAAACGCCAAACCATAATAAATTACTATAGCTAAAATATCATTTATTGTTGTGATAAAAGGACCAGAAGCAACAGCTGGATCAACCTTTAATTTACTTAAGATTAAAGGCACTGCAGAACCAACAAGTGAAGCAAAAGTCATTGCTGTAAGTAATGATGCACCAACTATTGCAGAAGCAATTAAAGCATCATTAATCATAAATCCTTGTCCTTCTACTATTTCTTGTTTTCTAATTAATAAGAACACAAAAACAAATACAAAAGATAATATACCTAAGAATAAACCATTTAAGAAACCTATTCTCATTTCTTTAAATACTGTTTTAGATGGTTTGGCTGTATCATCATTAATATTACGAATAGTTACGGCAAGTGATTGAGTACCAACATTACCAGCCATACCTAATATCATTGATTGGAAGAATACAATTGCAGGTAATAACGCAATTACAGCTTCAAATGTTGAAATTAATAGTGTAACTAATAAACTTAGGAATAATAATCCTACTAACCATGGTAAACGCATCATTATTGTTTTAAAAATAGATGTAGATTCTTCTTCATCTTCATTTAAACCGGCTAATCTAGCATAGTCTTCTGATAATTCTTCTTCTACTGTTTCAATGATATCACCTAATGTGATAACACCTAATAATTTATTTTGTTCATCTAATACTGGAATACTATCTAATTCATAATCTCTTAATTCATTAATACAATCATCTACTGTTGTTTTAGCATAAACTACTGGATATGATGTTTTAATTATATCTTCTAATTCTGTATTAGCTCTAGCTATAATTAAATCTCTAAGTTCAATAATACCATAGAATGTTTCATCTTCTTTAACAACAAATATAGTAGATACATTATCATTTTCAGCTGCTTCTTCAACTAAACATTTCATTGCTTGTTTAACATTAGAACCATATGGAATAACTATATAATTTGTAGTCATTCTAGAACCAATTTCTTCTTCACTATATGATTGAATCATATTGATTTCTTCTACGATTTCTTCATCTAATAATTTAATGATTTCTTCTTGATCTTCTTCATCTAGTTCTTCCAAAATATCAATA
>JBGVFV010000024.1:0-6743 GCA_045121295.1 Candidatus Pelethenecus sp. | reverse complement strand
AAATTAAAAAGTGATATTTTCTGTTGTCCAGACGTTGATACAATCAATGTTTTTAAGATTGAAAAAATAGAAGATTAGATAAAAAATTTTGGGTGAATAATATATTTATAATAAAGATGAAGTATTCACTAAATTAGAATTAATCGATTAGTAGGTGACTTAATTATGAAGAAAGTTTTAAATAATTATTCAAGTAAAAATGATATTAATATTAGGCAAATAGTTGCATATAAAGATAATGTATTAGAAATTGAAGAATATAGAGAAGGGTTTAGTAAAGAAGATACAATGAATATAATGAGTGCTACTAAATCCATAACATCTTTATTAATTGGGATTGCAATTGATAAAGGTTTTATTAACAGTGTTGATGATTTTGTAATGGATTATTATAAATATGTTTATACTCCTAAAAGAGGAGAAAAAACTATATATGAAGTAACAATTAAACATTTATTAACGATGTTAGCTCCTTATAAAGGAAATAGTGAACCTTGGAAAAAAGTATGCACATCAGATGATTGGTCTTTATCTATTTTAGACTCGCTGGGTGGTAGAAATGGTATTACTAATGAATTTAGATATCATACATTAGGAACTCAAATTTTATTAGGAATAATAAGAATTACAAGTGGAATGAATGTATTAGAATTTGCCAATGAATATTTATTTAAACCATTAGGAATTGAACCTAGAGTTAATGCTAACTGCACATCTAAAGAAGACCAATTTAATTATTTAATGAATAAAGGAAACCGCGGAAAAGTTTGGTTTATGGATCCAACAGATATGCCTACAGCTGGATGGGGGTTATCATTATCAGCTTATGAAATGGCACAAGTTGGTTTGATGGTTTTAAATAATGGAGTTTATAATAACGTAAGAGTCATTAGTGAAAGATATTTAAATGAAATGACTCAATCATACGTTTCCTTAGATTATAAATTTGGCAATCAAGATTATGGTTATTTATGGTGGTTACCGCATAGAAGTAGTGATGTAATTGCTGCAATTGGTGATGGTGGTAACGTTATTTATATTAATAAAAAACATAATATTGTTGTGTCAGTCACTGGATATTTCAAACCAATGATTTTTGATAGAGTTGAATTTATTGAAAAGAATGTTGTTGAAGCATTGATTAAATAATTAAATTAGAATTTATAGGTTAGTTGAGGTGAATTTGGTATGAATAATTTAAAACTAGAAAATAAAATCATTTCATTAATTCCATCCAAAACAATAAAGGATGAAGTGAAAAGAATTAAACATAAATTTAGTGATTTAGAGTTAGTTCAAATAATAATCGAATTTGCTCCACTATGGGAAGAAATGATTGATTTATTATTAGAAATTAATAAGACCATTACTGATAATAAAATAAAAAAGTATATTCATGAATTTGTTAAAATAGAAAAGAAGCAATATCAAATGTTAGTAACTAGTGAAGAAGGATACATATATGATGTTATTATGGATTCTGATATGAAAAATGAAACTTATTTAGTTCCTGATTTTGAATCAGCATTTATTACAATTGGAAGTTTTTTAAAACACTATAAAAAATATATAGAGAAAAATGAGTATTCAATGATTGAAATTGAAAAAAGAAAAATTTCTAAACGTATAAATTCTAGGGAAATTGATAAAGATGAAACCCCTGTTAGTTGTATATTGAATAACAAAAGACAAATTAAAAGAATATATTCAAATCTAAATCCTGTGAATTTGGAGAAAATTGGAATAAAATTAAATGGTATAAAATATCCTAATATATTTAAAACTGGTGATTTAGTTTTTATCGATATATTAAAGAATCCAAATTTAAAACCATGGAGATACTATAATTATTATTATAATATTGATAATAATAGAATGTATGGTATAAATAGTTTTTCTAATAATGGTGAATCAGAAGAAGTCGAATGTTGTTTCTTAGAACTATCTTCTGAGTATGTAAGTTATAAGAAAATAGAATTGAATGACGAAGAATATTGTGATTATTTATCGTGTCATTCACATTATGATTTTGGATACATTGAAAAAGCAGATTTAGATAATGTTCCAACTAAAATTAAAGAAGATTATTTATATGCTTTAAATGAACTTATTAAATTAAAATATATAGAAAGATAAATTCCTATTTATCGTTTAGAAATAGGGGTATGCAAAACGCCTCTAGGGTATGCAAAATATTTAACTTTTTAACGATTACAAAGCTTAGGGTATGCAATTGTATTAAAATTGTGTAACGTTGCCATTATAGTAAATGATTCTCGATACAATAAAAGTATCGAGATTTTTTTGTTTTCTAAGGGTACAAGTCTCCCCGTATAGATAGAATTTGCATAGTTATAGCATTAATATAAGAAAATTTTATCAAAATTGTTTGAATTACCATTTAACCTTTTAACGATTACCCCTACTTTTTAACGTTTACTCGACTATTTAACGATTTCATTTCTTTAACTAATCTAAAGAAGGTTCCTCTTGATATGCCTATTAATTTAGCAGCTTCAACATTATTTATTTTTTTATTAATGTATTTATCTAATATTTCATTAGTGTTAGGCGGCAAGACTGCTTTAGGTCTACCGAACTTAACACCTTTTTCTTTTGCAATTCTAATACCTTCAGCTTGTCTTTGTTTTATATTAGTTCTTTCGTTTTCAGCTACAAAACTTAATACTTGAAGTACTATATCAGATATAGAAAAGAAAAAAGGTTTAGGTGAAGATAAAGTAAAATCTTGGTTAAATGATTATCAGATGAAAACTACAAATCCTCTTAAATCACTATATATGGAAATACATGAAGATGATGAATGGTTAATTGAAGCTTATATGAAGACAGATTATTCTAAATTAACTGAAAGTGATTTCGAACAAACAATTCGTAATTTTTATGCATATAAAATTAAACATGGAGGTAATGAAAATGCTTAATACTTCTAATTGGAAAGAATTTAAACTTTCTGACTTATTTGAGTGTCTATTAAGTAAAGGGGATTTGAAAGAATCTGAATGTGATGAAGGACCAATAAACTTGATTAGTTCAGGAGCTACAAATAATGGTGTTGTTAAAAGAATTGACGAAGCCGGTGATGGAAAAGCTGAAATTTTCGATGCTAATTGCTTAACTTTAGATATGTTTTGTAATTGTTTTTATCAAGATGAAAAATTCTATTCTGTTTCACATGGAAGAGTTAATATTTTAGTGCCTAAATTTATAATGAATCGACAAATAGGTTTATTTATTGCAACAATTATAAATAAAGAACAATATCGTTTTTCGTATGGTAGAGCTGTTTATAATTCTTTTGCAGAAAATATTATTATAAAACTTCCTGTTGATATTGAAGGTAATCCTAATTGGGAATTAATGGAGAATTATATAGATGAATTGGAGTTTAGAGAGAGAGAGAGTAATTCGAATCTTAAAAATTCATTAATCACACATAATACTGCCCCCTCAACTTTAGAAACAAGTGACTGGGTCGAATTTCCATTGAATGAATTATTTGATATTAGCGGTTCTAAAACGACACCTATAGAAGAACTTGAAGGGTATGGTTTAGGTAAATATCCATATGTTACAACAAAAGCTACAAATAATGGTGTTGATGTTTTTTTTTGATTTTTATACAGAACAAGGAAATTGTTTGGTAATCGATTCAGCAGTTTTAGGGTACTGTACATATCAAGAGTTACCATTTACTGCAAGTGATCATGTTGAAGTACTTAGACCAAAGTTTGAAATGAATAGATATATTGCATTATTTTTAGTTACATTAATCAATCAAGATACATATAGATATTCTTATGGTAGAAAAAGAAGCCAAAAACAAATTAAACGTGATGTAATAAAATTACCTATAAATCAAGAAGGCAAACCAAATTGGTTGTTAATAGAAGAATATATTAAATCCTTACCTTATTCTGATAGAATTTAATAACATAAAAACTAGGGGTATGCAATTGTATTAAAATTGTGTAACGTTGCCATATTTGAACTAGGTAAATTTTATATAGGTGAATTGTTAAAATAGGTTGATTTTACAGGGTATTTTATATCTTGTAAGGTTAGCCTATTTTTTCTTTTTATAGCTAATTTCGAATATGGTCTATAGGGAGATGGGTTTCGAAAATTACAATTTATTTAATGGGGTGTATTTAAAGTTAGTTTGTTAAATTGTTTAAAAGAATATACATATTTTTACTATTTATTTTTGTAGTTGGTTTAATTATTTTGTTGTATTTAAAAAGATGGTGTGATATTATGAATATGGAGTTGGTAAAAATGAAAAATAAAAATTATAAATCATTATTAGGATTAAATATCACATTAGCAATTATTTCATTGATACTTGGTATATTAATATTTATTGCATTAAAATAAAACTAAAATTAAGCTCTATAATATAGGGCTTTTATTATTCTAAAATAAAGAATGTGCTATATTTTGAATATAGAATTTACAATTAGAAATTTAAGAAAAAAAGATTTTATTTTAATTTAAAACAAATATGCATACCAAAAGGCTATATGTTATAAATTAGAAATTAAAAAAAGTGTTTCAATTAAAAATGGAAAAGTTTGTACTTTTCATTTTCTATTTTGTCAAATAGATATAAATATGTTAGAATAAATAATAATATTGTTATTTTGTAGGTGATAATCTTGAAAAAAACTTTTAAAATTATTAGTATATCTTTTGTAGGATTATTAGGAGTTATAATTTTATTTCGTTTAATAGTAATAGCTAATGGTTCATGCATGAAGATATATAAAAATCATGGTAAAGATTACAGTGATTGGATGTCAAATGTAAAGGATGAAACATTAGTTAATGAAATAATTATGCCTGGATCACATGATGCTGGTAGCTATAATATGGTATGGTTAGGTGAAACTCAACAATTTAATATAGCTGATCAATTAGAAATGGGTGTTAGATATTTTGATATTAGAGTAAATAAGATAGATGATAAGTATGTAATATTTCATAGTATTATCAATGGGGTAGACTTTTTACCAATATTAGAAACTATTAAAGAATTTATTATTGATAATCCTACAGAAACTTTATTATTAGATTTTCAACATTTTAATGGTAATTCCCAAGAAGGTGTATATAAATATATAAAACAATACCTATATGACAATAATTTATTAGTTGTTAATGATACTGAATTATCTGACTTGGAATTTATTAGTAATTTAAAGATGAAAGATGCTAGAGGTAAATGCGTTATTTTTTGGGGCGATAGAAGCAATGATATTTCAAATTTTATATTCTTAAGAAATAATGATGACTGTTCATATATGAACATGTCTTTAAATTCTTATTATGTAAGTGAATATCATTATAAAAATATAGATTATTTAGTAGAAAATGGTTATCCAGTTTATTTTGAAAATATTGAAAATAAAATAACAAATGAACATAAAGGGATATTTATTTTACAAGCACAACTTACAGATGGCAATTTAATATTTGGTCCATATTCTAAAGAAAAATTAAATGATAAAAGAATTTCAAAAGTCATTAATTCTTTTAAGGATGATGAAAGAATAAAATATTTAAATGTAATAATGAGAGACTTTTTAGATATTAATAAGTGTGAAGAAATTATTAATTTAAATACATATAAAGATAATTTTAAATAGAAGTAGTTATATTATAAATAGAAAGCTCGATAAACTATCGAGTCAGAATGTTGACAAAATCACCAATCTGTGGTCCATCATTACTGATGGACTTTTTTTGAAAAAACTTGTTTTATTTATTTTTAAGTAGTATACTTTAATATATCGAGGTGATTATCTTATGAAAAAAATATTATATATTTTTATTGTATCTTTTTTAGTGTTAAGTGTTGCTGGATGTAAAAAGACTAAAACTCCAACACCAGTGATTACTCCAACACCAGAAGTTTCTGAAACTATAACTCCAGAAATTTCTTATAAATATAATGATTTCAGTGGTAGTGAAAAGAATAAATTAATTAACTTTATTAATGATACTATTCCTTTCATTCCAAATAATGAATATTATTTTGAACTAGAAAATGGCATTATTACTTACAAAATTGTAGGAAATGATGAATCTGATTTAAGAAAATTTAGTGATGGTATGTCTGCATTAGGATACACATATGTTGGGTGGGCAGAATCAAGTGGTCATACTTTTACAAAGGGGAATATTTTAGTTGGATGTGGAACTAAGGTTGAAAATGATGTTTTAGTAATTTATGTTTTTGTAACTTTAACTGATTTTGACTATCCAACAGTAGATACTCCAACCCAAGGTGGAGATGAACCAACAACAGATGTTCCAACACAAGGTGGAGAAGAATTACCAGACCAAGAATTAACTTTAGTTGAAAATCCTGAAGTTAATAAAGCATACAAACTTTCATTCTATTCAACAGCGAAAAGTACATCATATTACTTTATTGGTACAATGCAAGACTATTATGGTGCTACTTCAACTAATCCAGCTGAAGGTGTAGATATGAAATTAGAAACTGTAACAGGTGGTTATAGTTTATACTTCTTAAATTCATCAAACACAAAACAATATATCAACATTGAAACAAGTGGAACACATATCAATTTCGTATTTAGAAATACTGCATCTACAGTATGGACGTGGGATTCATCATTAAAGGCTTTAGTTGGTGTTCATAATGGTGCTACATATTTCATGGGTACATATGAAAACTATACTACATTTGGTAT
>JBGVFV010000023.1:0-2106 GCA_045121295.1 Candidatus Pelethenecus sp. | reverse complement strand
TTTAATTCTTTTATATAATTCCTTTTGCAAACAAATAAACGGATTAACGTTTTGAGAATTGTTACATTACTAAAATATGCTGTGATATCAATATTTTTTGGACTTTTAAAGCGTTTAAGGCGACATTATTTGCCACCCTATATCTATTTTCTAGCAAAAGAGGAATAGTAAGTGGTGATGAAAGTAACTGCAACGACGATTCCTTCCTTCATCTAATGGTGTACAGAACTTAAGCATGGTTAAAAAAGGTACACTCTATCAGTCATCTCTTGGATGACGCCTAATAGGTTAAAACAGTCCATTCGCCTGTTATGTTCGGTAGCTTCAACCTCAGGTGATAAGTCCATGAAAGCTAGTTGTCAGGTGCATTGTGCTGCCCCTGCATTAATACCAATCTTATTTTCAGCCAGATTGATGCCTATGACATTCTTCAACCCAACCGAACCAAGAGTTTTAATGAGGAATGTATTTTCTAAAAAATTTTTTTGTCTTTTTGTTTCATTTTTTTGTTTTTAGGTATAATACAATAATGATGATAGATATTATTATTTAGGTCATTATTTATAATGAAAAAACACTAGATATATAAGGACCTATGTCCACCACAATTTTAAGACATCTATTTTATAATTTTAAACCCAAAAAATTCAAGAAAAAAATATAAATTTTTTGAAAACCTATTTAAAATTGACAGCCCAATATGATATAATTAATTTATCTTTTATTGTTAAACTTTTTTTCTAAAAATTTAAAATGGCATTTATTAAAATAACTTTGGCACTTTCTAGAAATAAAAAAAGCGCCTTTTTTTATTGGCGCGGTTTTGAAATCTTAGATTTAAACCTTTCTAATTTTTCTTCGATTTTTTTTAACGTTAAAGAATTAATATAAGACTTGTAATCGTTGTAAATTTGCTTGTCTATCGGATTTTTAATATCCAAATTAGAATAAGTAATGATTAACTCTAAAAGTGCATTAGAAGCCTCTTCTTTGGCTTTTTGCTTAGCCAATCTATTTTCTTCCGTACTTGGAGGAAGAACGATTGTATGTTCAATATTAGCCGCCTCTAATCCTCGTACCAATTCTCTAATCTTAGTATCTCCCATTCCCTCAAATGCTAAAAGTTCTTCATATGAACTTGTTTTAAGCTTCTCAAAAGTTAAATCATTTCTTCTAATGATTAAGTCACACTTTCTCGCAACCTTAAAAACATCAACTGGATAACCTAATTGCATTAATTGATAATCTCCATACGACATATTCACAATCTCAATATTATTATATCCTTTAGAGTGTAACTCTTCAGCAATCTCTTTAATTACATCATCATCAATATATTTATACCATTTAAAAGAAAAATAATTCGCTTCAAGTAATCTCTTTCTATTAAAATCTAAATGATATAAAACCTTAAAAGTATATTCAGATAATTCAAAATCTTCCAAATCAAGTTCACGTTTAATTGTTTCTATATCAATTTCAATATTTTCAATTTTTTTAAATTTTCTCATACAAATTACCCCTGCTTTACCTAAAGATAATATCAATTTAAACTATTATATCATTTTTTTAAAATAATTAAACTACAGTTCCAACAAATTAATCTCTTGAGCCTCACTTTTGGACAAGTGATGATTCATCATCAAATAATAATCTTTTTTCATTATTGCATCTTCCATTGTTAAAAAAACATTATGCCTTTTTAGATGACTTAGAACCTTAAACTTTAAATATTGCTCATCTGTCATTTCAGAAATTTTGGTCGTTCCAATTTGATTTACAAAGAAACTATATGCCTTTCTGCAATTGAACATGCTTGTAACTTCATTATAATAATCTCTCATTTAATAATCACCTCAATTCAATCTAGTTTTATTATAGTCAAAATAATAATTTTAACAACTCTTTTTAGAGTCGACAAAAAAATTTAAATTGGCCACCTTACTTGCTGCCCAATTTAAACTGATTTAACTTAATTTAAACTAATTTAAACAACTTTTGTTTTTGAGACTATTTATTTCAAAATACACATATGTATATTTCAAGCTTAAATGCAAACACCCAAAATATGCTGATTTTACGGGATATTTTGGCAAAAATAAAAGC
>JBGVFV010000022.1:0-3401 GCA_045121295.1 Candidatus Pelethenecus sp. | reverse complement strand
AGAGCATCTGCCTTACAAGCAGAGGGTCGGCGGTTCGAGCCCGTCATTCTCCACCATTATATGCCGAAATAGCTCAATTGGCAGAGCAACTGACTTGTAATCAGTAGGTTGTGGGTTCGATTCCTATTTTCGGCACCATTCGAGTTTGTAGTTATGCTAAAGCATAACTTTTATTTTGAATAAAAAATGTAATCGTTTTCATTTTTTTAACCTTTACATTATAATTTTGTTGACTAAACTTGTTTTGAATTATATAATAAATATATATAGAGTACTTTTTATGGGGGTATGTATACATGAAAGCAATTAAAAAATGGTTATTAGATAAAGAAGGTTTATTCATCGTTATTACATGGTGGTTTATCGCCTTTGTCATTTTCACTATTATTTTAGGAACTAGTATTAATAAAGTTTCTAAAAATTTAGACGTTACTAAGGAAACTTCTCCAAGTTATGTTCAAGAATTTATTGAAAGTGGAGATAATGTTATTCCTTATAACGAAAATATTTCTTCTGTAAGTGTTGGTGTTAGCACAAACGATCAAAACGTTGGTGTTTATAAGTTAGATATTCGTCAATATAATCATAGATATTCTGTTCCTTTTACTCAAGAATTTGAAGTTGTTGGTGCAGGTAGATCAAAAGCTACTATTTCTTATGATTTAGAAGTTGTTGAACAATATTTCGTGTCTTACAATTACTCTGCTAAGCAATTATCAATTAGTTTAGTTCAAGTAAGTACTGAAAAAGCTCCTGAAGCATTCCCAGCATCATTAAAGAAAACTGATTCTGGTTCAATCCATGTTTTATGGAATAAAGAAGATACAGGTGTTGAAATTAAAGTTAATCAACCTATTGAAATTACTAAACAAGATGAATTTGTAGTAATTAATGGTCAAGTTACAACTGTTGAATTCTATACATTAGATAGTGAAACTGGTAAACCAGTTGTTGAGTATGACAAGAAAACTCCAACTGACCCAGCTAAAGTAATTCCTTTCGAATTAATTGTTGAATATAAGATTAATTCAAAAGAATACACTACTAAACAATATTCAACTGAAGGTTTAACAGCTAACGAAACAGTAGTAGTTAATGATGCGGCTGTATTCTATACTCAAATGATTGAAGGATCAATTGGTATTAATAGTTCATCATTTACATTATTAATTGTATCTGCAGTTGTAGATTCATTATTATTGATTAGTGGTATTGTTGGAATTGTTTTATTAAAACGTTCAAAAGAAGATTAATATTAATTATGGCTTTTACAATTTGTGAAAGCCTTTTTTTTATGTTGAAATTATTGTTTTTATCTTTTAAGAATCGTAAAAATGTGGTATTATATGAATAGAGGTGATTTCTATGCGTAAAACAAAAATAATTTGTACATTAGGTCCAGCATGTGATAATGAAGAAATGCTAAAGCAAATGATTTTAAATGGCTTAGACTGTGCTAGACTTAACTTTTCACATGGTACTCATGCTGAACAAAAAGTAAGAATGGATAGAGTGAAAAAAGTAAGAGAAGAATTAGGTATTCCTCTTCCTATACTTTTAGATACTAAAGGTCCAGAAATTAGAGTTAGATTATTTAAAGATAAAAAAGTTGAATTAAAGAAAGATCAAGAATTTACATTCTCATCTGACTATGATCTTATTGGTGATGAAACTAAAGTTGGTTTAACATATCCTGATTTAGCAGTTTATGTTAATAGACCTGGTATTATCATTTTAGCAGATGATGGTAAGGTTAGTTTTGAAGTGTTAAGAATAGAAGGAAAAGATGTTGTATGTAAAGTTTTAAATGATGCAACATTATCTGATAGAAAATCTATTAACATTCCAAATGTAATTGTTGATATGCCATATATTTCTGAAGTTGATAGATCAGACTTAATTTTTGGTATTCAAGAATGTGTAGATTATATTGCAGCTTCTTTTGTAAGAAGAAAAGAAGATGTTTATGAATTAAGAAAATTATTAGATGAATATGATACTTCTGGTAAAATTAAGATTATTTCTAAAATTGAAAATACTGAAGGTATTGAAAAAATGGATGAAATCATTGAAGCATCTGATGGCGTTATGGTTGCTAGAGGTGATATGGGTGTTGAAGTTCCATTTAAAATGTTACCAAAAATTCAAAAAGAAATTATTTCTAAATGTTATAAATCTGGTAAATTAGTTGTTACAGCTACACAAATGTTAGATTCAATGCAAACTAACCCACGTCCAACAAGAGCAGAAGTAAGTGATGTAGCAAATGCTATTTATGATAGAACAGTTGCAATTATGTTATCAGGCGAATCTGCTGCTGGTAAATATCCATTAGAATCAGTAAGTGCTATGAAAGAAATTGCTGAATACACAGAAAGTGATATTGATTTTAGACAAAGATATCATGAATTTGATTTAAATTTAGGTGATGATTTCTTATCTGCAATTTGTAACGCTGCTGTTACAGCTGCATATCAAGTAGATGCAAAAGCGATTATTTGTGCTACTAATAATGGTATGACAGGATTTAAATTATCAGCATATCATCCAATGTGTCCAGTAATTGCTATTACTGTTAATGAAAAAGCTTGTAGACAACTTAACCTTGCATGGAATGTTCGTCCTATTTATGCTGAAAAACAAGAAACAATTGAAGATTTATTTAAATATGCAATTGATAAAGCTTTAGAAACAGGATTAGTAACAAAAGGCGATAAAGTTATTATCACAGGTGCATCATCTGTTGGGAATGCTATTACAGATACAATAAAGATTCACGTGTTATAATAACCTAAAACAAAATATTCCCCCCTTCATATACTATAGTGTAGCTAGAACTACAGGAAGGGGGATTTTTTTAATGAATATGAACAAAGAAAAAGGTTGTAAAGATGAAGTTATTATTGGTAATACAACATTTAAATTCGAATTAAATCAAATTTCTGAAAATGTTTATGATTTAGTAGTTACTCCTTGTAACATTCCAACATCAGTTTATTGTGTAGCAAGAATTACAGTTAGAGAAAATTGTTGTAATAATATGGAATATTATCAAGCTTTTATAAATACTGATCCAGTTGAAATTATTCAAGATTGTAACTTATGTGATACAGTAAGAAGAGCTATTCAATTATATTTCCAAAACATAGGTATTTTTACTAACAATAATTATGATAATACTTGTTGTAATAATAGAAATTTCGGGTTATTTTAACAAAAAAATGGTTCAAAGTGAAAATCTTTGAACTTTTTTTAATTTTTGTTAATTGAAAAAGTAAATTCCGCTCCTAATAGTTGAAAAAATAATAAAAGAAGATGAATCAGTAAATTCCGCGTAATTGCAGGATATTTTTAAGATTCATCTTTTAATTTTCTATTTAAATTTTTATTGATACATGTTA
>JBGVFV010000021.1:0-13131 GCA_045121295.1 Candidatus Pelethenecus sp. | reverse complement strand
ATGTTTGAGCTGATACACCTAACATTTGTGTAACTGTTTTAGATGAATAATATTTCATAAATAAAAAAACTCCTTAAACTATAATATATAATTATTGTACCATAGTTTTATAGAGTTTTATAGGTTCGAATATGCTGTTTTGAAACCTTAACATTATTATGATTAAAATCTATATAATAATTATTAACATGTTTAAATAATAAATACCAATATATAGAATTATTTGTTTCTTTTGCTTGAGTTGTTAATAACTCTATCATATTCATATCATTATTAAGATTTTCTTTAGCTTTAAAATGGAAAGTTTGATCATCCATAATTATCACCGTTCTTTCTTCTTCCATTATAGCATAATTTAAGTTATAATTAAAACACGATATTGGAAAGTAGTGATATTATGGATATTAAGTATTTAAATAAAAAATCTAAGATATATTTGGTGGCCCCATCATTTGGTTGTACAACTTCACCTTATTATGAAAGATTAAACCGCGCTATCCCAAGACTAGAAAAGAATGGTCATACAATCATAATTGGGGATAATTGTTATAAAGCTGTTGGTAAATGTGCATCAAATACCCCAGAGTTAAGAGCTGCTGAATTTATGGATGCATACCGTAGTGATTGTGATGCCATCATCTCTGTAGGTGGTGGGGAAATGGCTACTGAAATATTAGATTATATAGATTTTGAAGAAATAAAGAACTTACCACATAAATGGTTTGTTGGTTTTAGCGATAACACTAACCTTACATTTACGCTTACTACTTTATGTGATATTCCTACTATTTATGGTTCTTGTGCTGGTGGATTCCATTTTAAGAAATTTACATATGATGTTAAAGATACATACGATATGATGATGGGAGTAACTAAATTTAAGGGTTATCCTAAATATGAATCTACTCCTGATAAATCTGACCCATTTAATGATTATGTTTTTGATAAAGAAAAAGTTATTACACCATACAATTATACTGGTAGCTTCAGTGGAACGTTAATCGGTGGAAACCTAGACATCATGCAACAACTAATAGGTACACCTTATGACAATATGATTAATTATTGTAAGAAACATGATGAAGGAATAATTTTTTATTGTGAAGCTTGTGATTTAAGTGTTTTAGGTATTAAACGTGCATTACTTCAAATGAAACGTGCAGGTTGGTTTAACTACAACATTAAAGGTATATTAGTTGGTAGACCTTTATGTATTGGTCAAGAATTTCTAGGTGTTGATCATATCAATGCTTGTACGGATGTTTTAGGTGACTTAAATGTTCCAATTTTAATGGATATTGACCTTGGTCATTTATCACCAACAATGCCTATGAAAAATGGAATAGAAGTTCAAGTTACATATAAAAACAACAATATATATTATAATTATAAAAAATAAGCACTAAAAAATAGTGCTTGTTTTTTTATTTTAAGGATCCGATTCCTTCACCATATTTTACAATAGTTTCATCGTTATTTAATGTGTTTGTTAAAATATCTTCATCAATAACAATATTATCTTTTACTAATAAAACAATTGTAGAACCACCAAATAAAAATGTTCCTTTTTCTTCGCCTTTTATAAAGCTATATTCTTGATGATGGTTATTAATTTTACCTACCATTAAAGCCCCCACTTCTATTTGAACAACTTTACCAAAATTATCAGTATTTAAAATAGTATATTCTCTAGAATTTCTTTGATAAAAATTATATCTTTCTAAAGCGATAGGATTAACGGTATGAAAAACTCCTTTGATGTGGGTATTTTTTGTTTTTGTTCCCTTATCAATATAACAATATCTATGATAATCATCTACTGTTAATCTAAATACTAAACAATATCCACCAATGTATTCTTCTGATAAGGCTTTGTCATTTACTAAATCTTCAACTTTATAATAAGCATCTTTAATTTTAAAAATACTATTTTCTTCTATTTTAAAAGCTTGAAGTTTTGAATCACAAGGACTAATCAATCTTTTTGGATTACTATCAATTATTCTTTTTCCTGGAAGTATTTTTCTAGAAAAGAAATCATTATAACATTTTATATCTGTCATATCATATTGAGATAAATCAATATTATTCTTCTTAACAAATTTATTAATCATTCTACATGAACATTTTCTGTTCATATAAAATCCACCTAGTTTAGAAACAAATGGTCTAATTAATAATTTTAAAATTAATCTACCAAAAGCATTGTGGTATAGAAATTTTTGTGAATTAGCTAAATCACAATCTTTTATTTCTAATGTCTTTCTATCAATGATTTTATTCATCCTATAAAATCTCCAATAAGATTAATCCAACTAAAGCTATTACACCAATAGCAACTAATACAATAATTCCTTTTTTTCTAAATTTAGGAATCTTAACTTTTATTACAAAAGCCAAACCTAAAATTAACAAGAATGAAGCATAAATAATAAATGGTACATATTTATGATCTCTAAATACATTTCCAGCAACAAATGCTAGTGGCATTATAATTGAAGACATAGTAATAGGAACACCTAAGAAATATTTATTTGTAGGTGATGTTTCAACTGCTTGTCTTTCTAATTCTAAAACATTAAAATAAGCTAATCTTATCATTCCAAATAATACAAACATAACTGCAAGTGGAATGAAACAATATGCGATATTCTTTTCAAATGTATTAAGAGCTAAAGTTATTAATATACATGCTGGTAAAACACCAAAGCATACTAAGTCAACCAATGAATCAATTTGTATACCAAAACTTTTTTCACTACTTGTTCTATCTTTTTTTGTTCTTGCAACTTTACCATCAAAAGTATCACATAAACCTGAAAATAATAAACATAAAATTGCAAATAAAGGTTTATCTGGCATCATAAAACATAATGTTATACCAGTTGTACCACTAATTAACGATAAATATGTAAGCCATACTGTATAATTATAAAAACCTACCATTTTTGTACTCCCCCACTTCTTTTTCCTTTTACAATAACCATAATGTGACATTTAATAGAAATGATCGCAGTTATGATTAAAGGTAAATAAAAACTAACCGCTCTAGTTAATAACATTGCAGAAGCAACTAATGTTCCTTCTCCAAAAATTGTTATTCCACCATAAATAATACCAAATATATTAACATATAAAATCTCTGATATTCCCATACCACCAGGTAGTGGTAATGAATCAACTGATAATGCTATTAATGTTTGAATAGCAAATAAATCAAAATAATTAAATCCCTTTAATTCTGGAAATGTCTTAATAAATGCCAAATATACAAAATAAGCTATAGAAAATAAAGCTATTCTTTGAATAAAGTTATAAATTAATGCTAATGCAAATTTTCCTTTGTTTTTAGCGATTAATTTACCTCCCTGTTCATATTCATCCATTTTCTTTGTGAAGAATTTGATTAACCTTAAAGGTCTTTTTAATATCTTTATTCTTACTAAAAACATTATTAATCTTTTACCAATTGCTTCTATCCAATCTCTTTTAAAAGACATTAATAAGCAAAATGTTATTAATACAACATTAATAACTATTCCAACAATAAATAAGACCAACATTAATGTGCTATCAAAAATATATTGATAACTAAAAAATAAAGAAACTATTGATAAGGTAATTAAGACCATTTTAAATAAAGCTGTGTTCACTAATAATACTTGTGATGAAACTGGCACAGGAATATTACCTTTAGCCATAAAATATGCCGACATAGGTTGTCCTCCAGAAGCACTTGGAGTAATGGCACAGTAATAATAATCTACTGCCGCATATTCAAAATTATCTAAAACAGAAGTTTTATAACCAACAGACTTAAGTAATGTTCTTGTAGCTAATCCTTCAAACAATATATAGATAAAAACTAATGCAATACTTATCGTTACATATTTCAATTCTACCATTTTCAAAATAGAAAATAATTCTTTTATATCATATTTTGCAAAGATAACAATAAATGTAATAACTATCAACATAATTAGGAAGGCTATACTTAATCCGTATTTTAGTTTACTATTTAGCTTTTTTGGCTCTTTTTCTTCTAAATTCATAAACAACCTCCTTTTTTTTATCTACCTATTCAATTTTATCATATTTTGTCGAATTAAACAACTAAACCTATAATAAGGAAAGAAAAAAAAGAGAATGCAAAGCATTCTCTAATTTCATTTAGTTAAAATTATTCAATGATTTCAACTACTGAACCAGCACCAACTGTTCTACCACCTTCACGGATTGAGAATTTAGTACCTTGTTCCATAGCGATTGGGTGAATTAATTCAACTGTCATAGTTGTGTTATCACCAGGCATAACCATTTCTGTACCTGCAGCTAAAGTAATGATACCTGTAACGTCAGTAGTACGGAAATAGAATTGTGGACGATAGTTAGAGAAGAATGGAGTATGACGACCACCTTCTTCTTTTGATAATACGTAAACTTGAGCAGTAAACTTAGTATGAGGAGTTACTGATTTTGGTTTAGCTAATACTTGACCACGTTGAACGTTATCACGAGAAATACCACGTAATAATACACCGATGTTGTCACCAGCTTCAGCATAGTCTAATAATTTACGGAACATTTCAACACCTGTACAAACAGAAGCTTGAGTTTCTTTAATACCGATGATTTCAACAGCATCACCAACGCGGATTTGACCACGTTCAACACGTCCTGTAACAACTGTACCACGACCTGTAATAGTGAATACGTCTTCGATTGGCATTAAGAATGGTTTATCTGTAGCACGTTCTGGAGTTGGGATGTATTCATCAACGTTTGCCATTAATTCTTCAACTTTAGCAACCCAAGTTGGATTACCTTGTAATGCTTCTAAAGCAGAACCTCTGATTACTGGAATATCATCACCTGGGAAGTCATATTCGCTTAATAATTCACGAGTTTCCATTTCTACTAAGTCGATTAATTCTTCATCATCAACCATATCACATTTGTTTAAGAATACAACTAAACGAGGAACACCAACTTGACGAGCAAGTAAGATATGTTCACGAGTTTGAGCCATAGGACCGTCAGTAGCAGCGATAACTAAGATACCACCATCCATTTGAGCAGCACCTGTGATCATGTTCTTAACGTAGTCGGCATGTCCTGGACAGTCTACGTGTGCATAGTGACGAGAGGCTGTTTCATATTCAACGTGAGCAGTATTAATTGTAATACCTCTTTCTCTTTCTTCTGGAGCAGCGTCGATTGCGCTATAGTCTTTAGCTTGAGCTAAACCTTTAGATGCTAATACGTTAGTGATAGCAGCTGTTAAAGTAGTTTTACCATGGTCAACGTGTCCGATTGTACCAATGTTAACATGTGGTTTTGTACGTACAAATTTTTCCTTTGCCATTTTTAATGGACCTCCTATTAATAATTATTTTTTAAAATTTGTAATTTTAATTTTTACCAATTAATATTTTACCCTAATTGGTGTGGGTTTTCAAGTAAATTTCAAGTGAAATTGTAGAAATTAGCCTCTTCTTTTAACAATTTCTTCTTGGATACTCTTAGGTGTAGCTTCGTAATGGTGAGTTTGCATAACGAAATTACCACGACCTTGAGAGTTTGAACGTAATGCAGTAGCATAACCGAACATTTCAGCTAATGGTACATAAGCTCTAATCTTCATACCATTACCACGTTTTTCTTGTGAGTCTAATCTACCACGACGGCTAGTTAAATCACCGATTACGTTACCTACATATTCTTCTGGAACTGTTACATCAACTTCCATGATTGGTTCTAATAATGCTGGTTTACATTTATCTTTAGCAGCTTTTAATGCCATAGATGCAGCAATCTTGAATGCCATTTCTGATGAATCGACTTCATGGTAAGAACCATCGAATAATGTAGCTTTAATATCAATCATTGGGTAACCAGCTAAGATACCATTTGGAAGAGCATCTTGTAAACCTTTGTCTACAACTGGAATATATTCACGTGGAACTGTACCACCAACGATTTTATCAACGAATTCATATCCTTTTTCAGGATTTGGTTCGAATTTAATCCAAACATGACCGTATTGACCACGACCACCTGATTGACGTACGAACTTACCTTCACAATCAGCAGGAACTGTGATAGTTTCACGGTAAGAAACTTGTGGAGCACCAACGTTAGCAACAACGTTGAATTCTCTCTTCATACGGTCAACGATGATATCTAAGTGTAATTCACCCATACCAGCGATAATTGTTTGACCAGTTTCGCTATCAGTATAAGTACGGAATGTTGGATCTTCTTCTGCTAACTTCATTAAAGCGTTAGACATTTTTTCTTGATCTGCTCTAGTTTTTGGTTCAACAGCAACACTGATAACAGGTTCTGGGAATACCATTTGTTCTAGAATAATATCATATTTTTCTTCTGCTAATGTATCACCAGTAGTAGTAGATTTGAAACCTACTGCTGCAGCGATATCACCTGCATAAACTTCTTTAATTTCTTCACGGTGGTTAGCATGCATTTGCATGATACGACCTAATCTTTCTTTAGCGCCCTTAGTAGTGTTTTTTACATAAGAACCTGATTCGATATGACCTTGGTAAACACGGAAATATGTTAATCTACCAATGAATGGGTCAGATACAACTTTGAATGCTAATGCTGCAAATGGTGCATCGTCTCTTGATTCAACAGAAACTTCTTCACCAGTTGAAGTAACACCCTTAGTATCAGCGATATCAAGAGGACATGGCAAATAATCGATAACACCATTTAACATTTTCTTAACACCCATGTTCTTGAATGCAGAACCACAGAATACTGGGAAGAATTGTACAGCTAATGTAGCTCTACGAATAACATCCTTAATCATATCAGCTGGAATTTCTTCACCTTCTAAGTATAACATAGCTAATTCATCATCGAATTGTGCTAATGTATCAATTAATAATTCTCTCTTTTCTTGAGCGATATCAGCTAAATCAGCTGGGATTTCGATTTCAGTGTAGTTTTCATCTGCACCACCATCGTATAAATATGCTTTCATTTCAATTAAATCGATTTGACCTTTAAATTGATCTTCAGCACCAATTGGCCATTGAACAGCAGCTGCTTGAGCACCTAATCTGTCATGGATTGTACTAATTGAGTATTCAAAATCAGCACCGATTTTATCCATTTTGTTAACGAAAACAATACGTGGAACATTGTAATCAGTAGCTTGACGCCATACAGTTTCAGTTTGTGGTTCAACACCAGCTTGACCATCTAATACAGTAACAGCACCATCTAATACACGTAAAGAACGAGAAACTTCAACTGTGAAGTCTACGTGTCCTGGAGTATCGATAATGTTTAATCTGTGTTCAGCCCAAACTGCTGTAGTTGCTGCAGAAGTGATTGTGATACCACGTTCTTGTTCTTGTACCATCCAGTCCATTGTTGCAGCACCATCATGAGTTTCACCAATTTTGTGAATCTTCTTTGTATGGTATAAAATACGTTCTGTAGTTGTTGTTTTACCAGCATCGATGTGAGCCATGATACCGATATTACGAGTTTTTGCTAAAGTATACTCTCTTGGCATAATCTTCTTCTCCTATAATTACCAACGGTAATGTGCGAATGCTCTATTAGCTTCAGCCATCTTATGAGTGTCTTCACGTTTCTTGCAAGCACCACCAAGGCCGTTAGCAGCATCCATAATTTCTTTTGCTAATTTTTCTTCCATAGTTTTATCGTTACGTAAACGTGCGTATTTAACTAACCATCTTAAACCTAAAGTTTGTTTTCTTTCAGGTCTAACTTCAACTGGTACTTGGTAGTTTTGACCACCAATACGACGGCTTCTGACTTCTAAAACTGGCATAATGTTTTCTAACGCTTTGTTAAATACTTCTAATGGATCTTGACCAGTAGCTTCTTTAACTCTGTCAAATGCATTATATAAAATTGTTTGTGCTGTACCCTTCTTACCATCTAACATAATTGAATTAATAGTTCTAGTAACTACTTTTGAATTATATATTGGATCTGGAAGCACGTCTCTTTTTGCAATATGTCCCTTACGAGGCATGAGCGATTCCTCCTTTAAATTCTAATTTTTGTTTTAATTATTTTTTGTTTGCTTTTGGTTTTTTAGCACCATATTTAGAACGAGATTGTAATCTGTTCGCAACACCTGTAGTATCTAATGCACCACGGATGATATGATAACGAACCCCTGGTAAATCTTTAACACGTCCACCACGGATTAATACAGTACTATGTTCTTGTAAGCTATGACCAATACCTGGAATGTAAGCAGTTACTTCGATTCCGTTTGATAAACGAACTCTGGCATATTTTCTTAAAGCTGAGTTAGGTTTTTTAGGTGTCATAGTAGTAACACGTGTACAAACACCACGTTTTTGTGGTGAAGGAAGTTTAGTGTATTTCTTTTCTAAGCTGTTGAAACCAACACCTAAGCTTGGTGACTTAGATTTAGAAACCTTTGCTTGTCTTCCGTTACGTACTAATTGTTCAATAGTTGGCATAATTTTTTCTCCTTTCTACCTCTAAGAGGTATCATACATCTATACCTGTGCATATTATATATATAATATATGTACGCACAACTGACACGATTAACATTATACCAAAAAAAGTTTTTAAGTCAACAAAAAAATTCAACTTTTTTTAAAAAAATTCACAAAGATAACAAACACACGAACAAGTGAACTTAAAATATGCTAATTTTACGGCATATTTTGATTTTTAATGTTTTTTATAATTTTAATCAAAACACACGAGAACGTTATCTTGCGACACACACGAGAACAAGTGTATAAAACATCTCGTTTCATTCTTTTTAACGCTATTTTAAATAGATTTTTTATGCTATAATTATGCAAATTGCTTCCGTAGCTCAGCGGATAGAGCACGGCCCTCCTAAGGCCGGTGCACCAGTTCGATTCTGGTCGGAAGTGCCATAAATAATAATAGGTGGATGCTATACCATAACATCCACCTTTTTTTACATTTTTAATTTTTCATGAACCACATTTAGTTCTTCTTTTGCCCCTGGTAATTTAGGCCATGTTGAAAATCCATCAGCTTTCTTACGAGGAATTATATGGAAATGTAAGTGGAAAACACTTTGTTCTGCAGCTTCACCACTCGCATTCATAACATTTACTCCATCATATCCAAGTTTAATGTAATGATCAGTAACAACCTTAATACCTTCCATAACATCTTTTAATGTGTCGATATCTGCATCTAAAACACTTACTACATGTTTTTTTGGAATAACTAAAGTATGTCCGTCTACATCTTTAGCTATATCTAAAAATGCATATACTCTATCATTTTCATAAATCTTATAACTAGGAATTTCACCATTTACTATTTTACAAAATATACACATATAAATCACCATTCTTTCTTTTCTTATATTTTACCAAGAAAACAAAGATATGACAATAATTATAATATTTTATTCAAGTAATCTAAAATGAATGCCGCAATATCTTTTTGTTTTTTACTAATCATATTATCTAGTATTATTAAATATCCATATAGTTCTTGATTTATAGCTATATTATATATAATAGCCCCTTTATCAATACAATAATCTTCTGTTATATATATTTTATTAAAAGAAGAAATTTCCTTTTCTAAATAACTATTAATTCTTTTTAAGAATTCTACATCTAAATCCTTATCAACTTTCACTTCTTCCAAAGTCGAATAAATAACACTATTTAAATTAGTAACCACTATATCTACATTGTACGTTGATTTTAATGAATCACAAAAACTGGCAATTAATTTTATATCATGATTTAGCGGATGAAATTTAGTTAATATTACATTAACATCATCAACATATATATCAACCAAATCTCCACTATCTATTTTTAATCTTTTTCTTACCTCTTTAGGAATAACTATTCTACCTAATTCATCAATTCTTCTTACTATCCCAGTAGTCTTCATTTTATCAGTCCTCAATCATTAATATTTACAAAATTAACAAATATATACAAAAAAATCCCATTGTTTTTGACAATGAGATTTAATGAATTAAAATTTAAATATAATACCTATTATGGCAGCTATTACTATATATATAATAGGATGCTTTTTAAATTTAAAAATTAAAAATGCCATAATACCTGCTAATATTAAACATTTATAATCAAAGAAATTAAGCATTGCTTCTCCAAGTGAAGGCCAGAAATTTTCCTTACTTACCTTATCAAAAGAATCAATATTAATAATTGATATTTTTAATATAGAATATGCAGCATTACAAATTAAACCAAATGACGCCGCCCTTAAACCATAGAAAGCCCATTTAACAACTTTAGATTCACTAAACTTTTTAAGGAATTGACAGATGATTAAAATCACAATGATAGAAGGGGTCACAAAACCTAATGTGGCTATAATTCCACCAACAAACCCCATAAAAAAGTTTCCATTAAATGATGCTGTACCAACAATATAACCAACATATGTTGACATATTTATACCAATAGCACCTGGTGTTGATTCAGAAATAGCTATCATATCAGCTAATTGGTCTAAAGTAAACCAACCACGAGTTTGGCCTAATTCTTCTAAGAAAGGAATAGTAGCAAGGCCGCCACCAAATGCACATATACCTATTTTGAAAAATTCTAAAAATAACCAAAGTAAATTCATATTATTCAGCCTCACTTTCTGAAGCTTCATCAGTTTTTACTTCATCATCCAGATTAGATTCCACTACTGACTCAACCTTTAATTTCTTTTTCTCTTTATACCAATTAACCATTACTCCTATAAATCCAGCAATCAATACATATACAAATAAAGGAATTTCAGTAAATATCGTTAACCCTAAAACCACTAAAGCTATAATAAGTGTAATCCAATCTACAACACTCTTTTTAGATAATTTAATAACTGCAGATAAAACTAAAATGAATACAGTAGCTCTAATAGCTTTAAAAGCAGATTGTACAAACCAATAATCAGCAAACTGATTAAGCACTGTTGCGATAACAAAAATAATTATAAATGCGGGCGATATAAAACCTAGTGTAGCTAAAATACCACCTAATACACCTTTTATCTTATAACCAATAAATGTAGAAACATTTACAGCTATAGCTCCAGGAGTACATTGCCCTATAGCGTAATAATCTGTAATTTCTTCATTAGTAGCCCAACCTCGTTTTTCTACTAACTCTTTTTGTAATAATGGTAGTAACGCATATCCACCACCAAAATTAACTATTCCCATTTTAAAGAAAATCCAATATAAATTTAAAAGCTTCTTCAAAGTTATCACCCCATAACAAAAATTATTATACACCTATTTACCATTAAAAGAAAGAAGTAGATTTTACTCTACTTCTATAATTGTGGTTGATATGAAGATAATGAAATATCTAAGAACTTAAATGAGCTACTAAAAGCTTTCCCTTGTAAATTTTGATAATTTATTCTATCTGTTTCATTACAAATACCATTTTTTACTAAATCATCAAATATTTCAAAAGTAATAGTGAACTCTATTTGAATAGATTTCCCTAATTCTACAAGTTCATTTTCTGTACCACCAAATAATACATTATCACTTGTTAAACCATTAAAATACTTCTTACTAATAACTTGTTTACCTTCTGAATCAATTGATGCAGCAGAAATACTCATATACTTAAGGAACTCTTCTTCTTTTGATATACCATCAGTAAAATCAATGTCTTCAAAAAGATTGGCATATACATAACCAGCAACATCCCCTTTATTGGTTACAGTAATTCTAAATGTATATACTTCACTAGGCATTATGTTATCAAATTCCAAAATAATTATTTGATCTGTAGCCTTAGCATTTTCACCAATTTCTTCAAATATTCTATTACCTTCTGAATCAACGTCTAAGATTCCATCTTGGTTAAAATCAATTCCTTTTTCAATAAGGATTGTAGAATCAATCTTAGCACTCTTAATGATTACATCATCACCAAAAGAACCATTAATCCACCAACCATAAGTTGTAGCAACTAAACAACAAATAATTAATAAAACATTTAATACATTAATAACTATTTTTTTCATTAGTCAGCCACCTCTCTTTCGGTGTCTGTAATAACTACATTTGTAAAGATTAATTCTTTATCTGAAACACAGTTAGTGTTTATTTTACCCTCAAACTCTGAATAATCAAATTTAATCGCAAAAGTAAATATAATTTCTTTATATTCTGATGGTTTCCATCCATTATAATCATATAAATTAAAAGAATTAACTTCTTTGTCTAAACTAGATTCTTTACTTATATGCATCAATTCTAAAGAATCTTCATTATTAACTAATAAATTATAATTACCATCATCATCAACACCAAATACTTTAAATATGCCAATAGTATAAACATCGCACATATTATATCTAGTAACTTCTCCATTTACTGTTTCTTCATAAATGTAATTAACATAAGTATCACCATTAGCATTAGTTATTAAATATTCTTTACCTTTTGAATCTAAATGTGTTGGATATTTAACACCATCAAATTCAAACAATGAACCAGTTGAACTTCCATTAGGATTACTAAATACTAATTGTGGTCTTCTTGTTAAAATATCACCACTTGCAGATTCATATAAATAACAAATATATTCATTCTCATCAACAGTTAAAACAAAATATTCTTCATCATTAAAAACGTACGTAGGATATTCATTACCTTCATATAAATATGTGTCACCTGTTAATACACCCTCAGGCTTATCAAATACTTTAATTGCTGGTGAAGCAAAATATTCACCACCATTAATATTTAATACACTAATATTTATATCATATAAGTTATTAGAGTTTTTTGTTTTAGATAATTCTATTCCTACTGAATAGTAAATAATATCCCCAGAAAGTACACCATCAACCTCATTCTTCTTGTCGTTATCAGGGAATGGATCTTCTCCAACAACATCTTTAAAAATACCTTGATTTAAAATACTTATAGAATTTGATGCTGTAGATGCAATACCACTACTTGCATCTACTTCTTTATTGTTAGTATACCAAGCGTAACTAACAGAAATAATTAAAGTCATAAATAATATTAAGATTGTTGCCATGCTACTAATTAAACTAAAATTCTTCTTCATAACTAGTACCTCGCAA
>JBGVFV010000020.1:0-3762 GCA_045121295.1 Candidatus Pelethenecus sp. | reverse complement strand
GTATACATTTTAAATCTTAACCCTTTATATTCAAATTCACAAGGTTCATCATCTTCTACTAATATAGGGTAGGACACTTTAAAATCGTGCTTACTTAGTAAGTTCAAAATCAACTGCTCCCCACAAATACACCATAGGAAGTTTTTTGACTTTTTAGGGTTCAAGTAGACATAATCCACAATGGCATTACATAACTCTTCTTTGTTATTATGTATTCTGTATGCCTTTTGTTGTAAGTCGTATATAATATTATCTTGTGCTGTCGTTCTCTCTGAACTTGACTCTTTTAGTACGTTTTGTTTGTATCTTAACATATCGTTCATATATGTGTAATCTAAATATAAATCATCCAATTCTTTAAGTAGTCGTTTAGGATAACCCTTGTCTGTTTTTAATAGCTCTACATAGTGTTCTTTCTTAATGTTTTCAACTTTGAAGTTTTTAAACTCTTCTTCAACCATTCTGTAAATCTTGTTCATAACACATGGACTTTCATCAACAGGATTGAATATGTGGTAAAACTTAACTGTTTCCCTTTCTTCATCCGTTAATGGATTTTCCAATACTTCATCTAGTGTTTTACCATATCTAGTTAAACAACGCATATTTTCTTTCTTACGTAAAGCGTCACGTTCTTTTTTAAGTGTTGGATAAACTTCTGTCATAAAGAGAGGTTTCTTGTCTGCAACTATTTTTCCATAAAACTCTTTACGTTCTTTTTCTTCTACACTGTCATTATCATTAATTTTACATTCTCTGTAATTAATCCATGACTTAGGAAATCCAAACGGAATATCAATTCCTTTTGCAGCATCAATACTATCTTGTGACTTCATAATACAAGCCTGTACTCTGTAATCTAGTTCTAACCATTCTTTACTTCCAACAGGGAACTTAGCTTTTACACATTCAATACTAGTTGCTCTGTTTGTAATAACTCCTACATTCTCAACTTTACTATTAATCATTTGTCTATCACTATTTTGAAAATGTTCCATTGAGCAAACGACTTTAGGAACACTATTCTGTAAACAAATGACTGGTAATGAACTTCTTCTATATCCTTTTAACATATAGGGGTCGTCTGTTGTGAACGTACTATCTCCATCCATATCCATACCACTTAACCTAGCACAAAGAGTATCACAACCATTTATAATAACTAGTCCGTTTAAGTGACCGTACCATTTTTCAATCTCATCATTTGTAACAACATTTACTATTTTTACGTTATTATAACTTACCATAGGCGCTCTGAGAGCAACCACTTCTTTTGCTCCCTTATCAACCCAAAATCTGTTAAATATCTCATTCTCTTTCAGTAAACCTTTAATTGGTTGACCGAACATATGTTGACATAACATTATAGGGTCTATATTCACTGTTTGGTAATTCCCTCTAACTTTAATTGTGCCTTTCTTAGCGTCACTAATACGTTTCTTAATCATACTGTTAATCTGAGAACGTATACCACCATCATGTACTAAATCACCATTAATCATTAATGCAGTAGAGAAGTCATTTCTAACAACATTTGTATCTTCTGTCAAACTAACTCCACGTAAATAGGCTAGAGTATGTCTATAATCCATTCCTTTTACATTTTTAATTTCATCTAAAGTTGGTTTGATGAACTGATATAAATCTTCGTCTGAAAGTTCTAGTGATTGAATGAATTGGTAATTTGTTGTACGTTCTACATCTATGACTTTAGGGGTGTACTTAGTAACACTGAACGTATATTTGTTTTTCTCACACTCTTCAAAATACTGAGCATAAGACGTATAACTATTAGCAAGTTTGAGCATTGAAGTCGTTAGTACAATATCTATATCACGTATATCATTAACGTTACCCCAAATGTCCTCAATATAGTATATGCCGACTTCATCTGCATATGCCTTATAGTCAAAAGGAACTAACACACCTTTACAAAAAGCATTACGTGTAATAAACCCTGCGGGTGTATAATCTAAATGTAAATCTTCTGCCCATACTTCCGCAAACTCTCTACTGATGAAACCAAACCCATCAGTACAATTTAATCCCATATCATAATCTTTCACATGACGCATTATTGGTTCTTCTTGTTTTGAACCATCTAATTCTAACACTTCTGTCTTAAATGAAACTTCTAAATCATTTACAACAAGTACTCTACTAGTATTTGAAACAGGATTACTTGAACTCATTGTTAATGCTCTATATGCAGCAAGTTTTGCTGGTACAAACTGTTTCGACATATCTCTACCATTGTCTACTCTTCGTTGTAATTCATCAACATATCTTTCATCAACAAAAAATATTTCCCATTTTTTAATTGACGCAGAAGTTGATAAAAAGTATTTATAGTTAGTACTTGAAATAAGTTCACCAGTATCATTGTCAAACACATTAATAGTAAACCCCTCTAATAGTCTATCATAATGTTTTGCCTTATCAACATGAATACTAGTAATGTAGGGGAAATATAATAAATCAAATAATTCTTTTTGCAAACCCATCAACTTCTGTTGATTTTTCTTACTATAATTACTACCTGTAATCATACCAATTTCTTGTTTTAACTCTCTTACTCTTTCTTCACTGTAACCTGTACCTACAATATCATCTAAACTCCGTATAACATAACTTGACGCTAACCCAACTAATTGGTTTTTTTGTTTTAGTTCGTCTAAAGTTATATTCAACTGCCACTTTGGCTGACCTTTAGCCTTTTTGGGTTTTGTAATAATTAGGCTACTTGGTACTTTCACTATCTTTCTAATTGAATATAAGTTAGCCACTCCTACCCTTTCCTTTCTAATCGTTAAAATATCTAAATGTATAACCCTTTGTTTGTCTGCGTTGTCCTTTTAACACCCTACCAATGTTTGGTTGACTACATCCTAATTGTCTAGCAGCTTCGTTTTGAGAATCAAATATAATTTCTTCTCCAGTTTCAATACATATTGCAACTATTTTGTCTTTAGGTCTGTCCTTACCTAACCCATTTCTTTTTGCACTTTCTCTACTGTTGTGTTCATTAGAAATAAATTTACAAGTTTCAAGACTATATATTTTATGTTCTGCATTGGGTTGTTTAAAATCTTTATCTAAACAAATCTTTTTGTCTGCGTTATTTTTCCATAATTCATACCCTTCTATAAGTGGTAGGTCTTGTAGGAAGTTAGCAAAACATAACCATCTTTCACATACAGTACAGTTTTTGTATGCTCGTTTTGAATAACATCTGTTTATCATTGCTGCCCATAAACTATATTCTCTTGTGTTTTTTCCATGAAATGAAGTAATAGGTTCAGTTCCATCTGGTAGCACACCTTTATATGCCACACCACATAATGTTTTTTCAAATGGTGACTTACCCTTCATAACTAAATACCTGTACAATTAAAGTATTTTTGTTATAATTAATAATACTGAAATCAACGTTATACTTTTCAACAACATATTCTAAAATACCACTTAATGTTTCTTCCAATTCGTAACAATCCATGTATCGTCTTGAACGTGAACTAATTTGAATATTACCTTTAGGTGTAACATCAGCAACCACTAGTTGCTCAAACTCCTCATTTAATGTTTCAACAATCGCTTTTACAGTTTCATTCATAATATCATGTCCTCTCATATGTAGTTGACCGTTGTGGTCTAAGAAACATTATACCTCCTCTTCTTTTTCTTCAAGTTTACGTTCAAACTCTTCGACTTCTTCTAAAACCTTTTTAATGTGTTCTTCTACTTCCATCCATTCTTCATTCA
>JBGVFV010000019.1:0-11099 GCA_045121295.1 Candidatus Pelethenecus sp. | reverse complement strand
TCAAATTGATTGATTGTAAAACCACCAATTCTATCCAATGACTGATTAACTAAAGTTCCTATGTCATCCCTTAAATCCCAAAAAGCGTTATTTCTAATATATTGAACGCTACCAGTTTCAGATAAACTAGCACCTACATTATCGCCTAACTCAGTCACATGAACAATTTTAACTAACCGTCTATTTGTTTTGCTTGATAAGTCAAAATATTTAGACTTATCAATGGTTAATACGGGTTCACCGTTTAATTGTTTGAATACAATTTTATCCTCATGGTTGATGTAATAAATTGTAGAAGTAGCCTCTGCCACATCATCCAAAGCATCTCTCAATGTTTCTGTACCGTCAAAGTTTGCTCCGTTAGGGTAGTTAGTATCGAATGCGTTACCAATAGGAAATACTACTTGCATTCCTGAATGACTACCCACTGCTTGAGCAAACTGTTTGATAGTATAGGAAGTTGAGAATGCTAATTGAGAAACAGTGGAATTATTTAAGAAGTAAATTTTATCATAAGCAGTGATAGAAATTTCACCAGTTTTTTCATCACGGTGAACTTCGGTAACGTAAAATTTTGGTGAAGTTCTAACGTCATTAAAATAAAGTCTCATGTGTTGAGCAGTCGTTGGTTTAATGATACGTTCCCTATCAATAACTTTAACATTAACTTTTTGGCAAACACCATAACCAAAAAATTTGTTTTCGTCTCCGATACGTTCAATATCGAAACTAATCAAATTAGTATTATGACTGAACGTATTAACCAATGTGCCATCTAAATACAGTTCAACTCGACCAGTAATTTGTCTGACACTTTTATTTAATTCATTATTTAATACTGTATTATTTATCAATTAGCTTTCCTCCCTTTTCCTATAATTCAATAAAGCTAATACTAAATTCATTCATTCTAACATTGTTTTTTTGAATTGTGTAATAACTACTTTCTACGCTTTCAACGATGCAATTTACATTACTTTCTAATAATCCAGTATTAGGATTTAAGAAAGAAAGTGAAACATTGAACTTATCAACCTCTTGCAAAACTGTTTTTGCACGGTCTTGAGTTAGTGGAATAATTGTAATATCAATTACTCTTTTCTTGTTGATATAATCAACCACTGTGTCACCATTAGCATTAGTTTGAGCGTTGTAGTTGACACTGTTTGTCACCTTTAATTCTTTGACATACATTGAAAAATCAATGTCATTTATTTTAAGATAAGCCATTGTTCCACCTCCTATTTAATTCTTAAACCTAGCTTACCAGTTTGTTTTGTGTTTTGGTTAATAGTCGAAATAGCAGTTTCTGCAAATACTTTGCCATCAACTGTTAAGTAAATAGGTTGTCCAGTTCCCATTCTGTCGGTTAGCATATCTGCTAATTTGTTCAACCATCCTAAGTTATTTTCTAATGGTACAATAGCCTCTGCACCATTTTCTCCTAAAATACCTAAACCACCATTATTATTGAACATTGTTGGTGAGTCGAACACACCACCTTTTGCATAGAATTGAACGCTTAATTTTGGAATGCTACCTTTTAATAAATCGCCCACTTTCCATCCACTAGGAGATAGGCTAAAATGTGGTAGTGGTACATGAGGGAATGATATTTTAAAATTAAAGAAACCTTTGATAGTATCAATAGCCGATTTAATTAATCCTTTTGCAGTATCAATAGGGTTGAGCATAGCGGATTTTACATTATTGAAAGCATTTGTAACAATACCTTTCAATGAATTGACAGTGTTGCTAATTCCAGTTTTAATGCCATCAAAAACATTTGTAACTTTTTCTTTTGCACTGTTTACTTTGTCAGTAATACCAGTTTTAATTTCATTGAATTTATTAATAATATTAGTTTTTAATTCCATGACTTTATTTAC
The DNA here is from genome assembly GCA_045121295.1 of Candidatus Pelethenecus sp. GTDB lineage: Bacteria > Bacillota_I > Bacilli_A > Acholeplasmatales > Anaeroplasmataceae > Pelethenecus. The sequence goes on along the minus strand of JBGVFV010000019.1, from coordinate 9,210 downwards.
AACTTTTTCCTTAAGTTCACTCCACCATTTAGAAACTGTATCGCATAATGTTGAAACGTTTTTCATTGTTTTCTCTTTTGTTTCGTTCCACCATTTTTCAACACCTTCGCACAATGCTTTAGTTTTGTCAACAATCCAATCCCATGCTTTACCACAAGCCTCTTTGACTTTATCCCAGTTTAAAGCAAGTAATACTAAAATTGCAATAAGAGCAGTAATACCTAGAATAATCCATGTGATAGGACTAGCACTCATGACAAAGTTTACTAGAGCGATTGTACCGCTAATAATTTGTAAAGCAGTATTAACAATAGTGATAGCAGTAGCTACTGAAAGAATGACTTCACCAATAAGAGCAATAGTTCCCCAGTTGTCAACAATCCAACTAATAGCCTCACCAATTTTTTGTCCTACTTCCTCAAGTACGGGGAATAATGTGTCTTGACACCAACCAGTGATTGCCTCAAATTTTTCATAAATTTCAGGACTAATTTCTTCGATAGCCTGAGGAATACTTTCTAAAACTCTTTTTATAACTGGTTTTAAATTGTCCCATACAGTTCCGATAGACTCAACTAGAATTTGAGTTTTTTCTTCTACACCTTCACCAGTTCCCAAAGCAGTTAGGAAGTTTTGCCATGCACCTTTCATCATACCAATAGAACCGCTAACAGTTTTCTCTGCTTCTTTTGTTGTTGTTCCTGTAATGTTCATTTCAGTTTGTACGATATGGATAGCCTCTACAATGTCACCAAAAGACTCAATAGATAAATCTGCCATTTCACCATTAGCCTCTTTGACTTTGTTAGCGTCTTCAATTAAACGTTCCATTTCTTCTTTAGTACCACCATATCCTAGTTTTAAGTTATCTAGCATGGTATAATTTTGTTTAGCAAATCCTTGATAAGCATTTTGAACATCTTGCACATTAGAACCAAATACGTTTACATTATCTGCCATATCAGTCATAGCCATGTTGGTATACTCAACCGCTTTTGCAGTATCACCATCCAATGAACTAATCAAACTAGCACTGAAAGAGGTTGCTTGTTCCATGTATTTATTAGCACTAATACCACAAGTTTTATAAGCTACATCTGCATATTCCATTAATTTATTAGCACTATCACCAAACAATTTTTCAACCCCACCAGTCAACTGTTCATAATCTGCAAACGATTTAACAGATGCGGTTGTTATTCCTACTAATGCAGTACCAAAAGCAGTAGCAATAGTTTTCCCAACATTTAAAGCAGTTGTAGCCATTGTTTTAAAACTATTAACAATAGCTTTACTAGCGTTAGCATATCCATTTTGTAACTGTTTTAGTGATTGGTCGTTAGCACATTTTTTCTGAAAATCTGCAATTGATTTCTGAGCTTGTGACATACCTTGTTTAAATTTATCTAACTCAGCAGTAATGACAATTTTAATCTGCTCGTTCATCTTCTTCTTCCACCTCGCTTTCCTTAAAATTATTATTAAAGGCATTAGCAAACGCTTTGAAACGTGCGATTGATAACTCGTCAATTTGTTCTTGTTGTTTTTCTTTTATTTCTTCATCATCAAATAATGTTGGATACATTTCATTGATTTTAGGGAACGTATTAGGAGAATTGTTATAGTTTCGTGCCACACTTCTCCCTATCATATCCGCTAAGATGTAATCATAACTAGCTTTTTCTCTTTGTTTAGCGATTAGCACTCTTTTCTTTGATGCTATATTTCTTTGCAATTCTGAAAGTGTCATGTTCCAAAATTCTTCCTCACTAATTCCCCAGTCAAGAGCATTTTCTAGCCATTCAAACATTTTATCTGAAAATAGTGGGGATAAGTTGTCACTCTCCCCACTTTCTAGTTTTTTGGTTCAGTATCATTAGCAATAATTCCGCTAACTTTATAAATTTCCAAAATAACTGTTAAGAAGTCTGTTACAGTATGCCCTTCTTCTAAATATTCATCAAAAATATCATAGGCATCATTTAAAGTAATTCCGTGTTGATATTGTTGTAATGATACATGAAGAATAGTTACCATAGTTGTTACGGTTGGAATTGTTGTACCATCACCAAAAATAGAAAGAGGGTTCATTCCTAATTGTTTCTCTAATACAACGACATTTCTTGTATTTAATCTTAATTTGTAAGTTCCTTTACTTGTTTCAAAATCCACGTATAACATTTTGCATTCCACCTTTAATTTTATAATTTTAATTTTTAAAATCCAAAAAAAATGAGGGAAGGAACTTCTTAAAATTCCATTCCCTCATAAGTTTTAATCTTGTGTCCACACCATTGCACTTGATGGTTTAATTGATAATGTGAATGTTAAAGCACTGTTTACTCCAACGCTATCTAATTTAACTGAGCAACCACCAGTGAAAGTACATTTTGCTCCATCGGGTAGTTTTACGCTCCATTCAACTTTATCAGTAATACCTTGTAATTTAAAGAACTCTGCTCCGTCATTGTATAAGAATGTGAAGTCTAGTGAGTCTCCATAATTTTTGATACCTTTTTCATAAACATGAGCCTCGTCTTCTAAAGTTGTAATTTCGATTGACTCAACTGTCCCACCTAGTTCGGCAACAGATTGTAAACCTTTTAATACAACTTCTGAAGAAGATTGTTTATAAGATAATGTAATACCTTTTGAGATTACTGCCACTGTTTTCATTCCTTTCTATTGAATAATATAATTTTCTCCATCTTTTCTAACGTATGCCTCAAATTGGTATTCCTGATACCAATGGTGAGATTTATGTAATGTTGACTCATAAGTACACGTAAATCCCATGCCATGTAAACAAGTCTTAATTGTTTCATTAGTTAAAATCTCAGTCGCATCATCAGAATAAATAGTAATATCTAATTTAACACGATACGTTACCGTCTCATGATTTAATGTTCGTTCACTGTCTGATACTTCCATATCAAAAGAAAGAAGTGGAAATACAAGTCCACTAATCTCTTGATATGAAGAATAAACTTTTAAACCAGTTGCGTTGGTAAGTTCTGCTATTATTCCTTTTCTCAAGTCAATCATTTGTTTTCCACTCCTATCTTAATTTAAAATAAGTGCCTAATTTGCCTTTGTATTTTTTAGCAGTTTTGCTCATAAAACGTTTAGGTTTTTGACCTTTGATAATTCTCCATCCTTTATCTGATGGACTATTTTTGCCTTGTAATTGTGGTATTCTGCCTAAATATCGCTTTCTACCCGCATAGATACCCGTACCATTCTCAACATATTTTGCGTATTCCACGGTAGGTTCAACTGTTCCAACGATATTATTTCCTTGCTTTTCTACTTTTGCATTCATTGTACTTCCTAATCTACCCGTACGATTGCTTAACTTTGATGCCCCTTTGTAAGCCTCATCACTAGCATCATTTCTAATATCAAGCACTAGATTATTCATACCTTGTTCTATTTGTTTTTCCGTCATTTTACCGAGATTATCAAAGAATTTTTTATCAAATTTAACTTTAATAGCCATTAGGCATCAACCTCAGTACAAGCTAACGTGACATATTTATCAATGCATAAGAAAGCATCATTGACAACCACACGCTCCACTTGATACATTTTACCGTTGTCACTAACCATCAACACCATGCCCTCTGCATTCTCTAGGTTCACATTCACATTGTATTCTACCATCTGAGTTGTGTTTAAACCGTATCTATCTATTGATTGTTGCATGGTTAATTGACTGCGTTCTGCTTTTGTTTCTGCCAGTAAGATTAATTCTTTATTGACAATACCTAACTCATTAGGCATACTTTCTACTTGTTTATAGATTTTGATGGTTGTGTTATTGAATATCTCGAATAACATTTTATCACCACATTTTCACATTATGATGTAGTTGAGCCTTGATGTGACTAGGAATATCATTCCCCGTTAGTTCCGCTAAACTTCTAAATGATACACTTCTACCATTGCTAGACACGGATGCTACACCATTAGAATTTTTTAACTGACTATCCACGTCAGATAGCCATACTGCTACCTGAACGACTTGATATTTATAAGTCACTGTCACATCAATTTCATCATTATTTACATATTGTTTTACTAATTGTTCTCCAACAGATAGATAGAATTCCACAAGAGTTTCATCTACTGTTGGAGCAAGTTTTTTAAATAACTCTTGCATTATCCATCTACTCCTTATTATTTAGCTTTTACGATTTCAATAGCTTCAGGGCGAACTACTGTAATCCCGAAGTTTTGAAGTCCACGAATTCCATCTGCAAAAGTAGACTCAAGTCTCATTGCTTCCATGTTGTCAAGTTGCATACCGTATGCAATAGCAGATTTATGGATTGCGATAATATCACCGTCTGCAACTCGTGAAGTAGGTAAAATAGTCACACCATTAACTCGGTAAACTTCCATACCATTTGTCATAACGTCATGATGTGCGTTTACTTTAAAATCTGTATCTTTTAATAATAATCCTAAAACATCATAAGCAACTAAGATTACACGGTCTGTCATTGGTACATCTTTTTTATTTAATTTCATATTTACATCAACGATTGCTTCATATGCTTCATATGCTTTTGTTAATGCTTTAGTTTCTGTATGAGCTCCTGATGCTTTGATTTTAGCTAACATAGATTCATCAACTTTTTTAGCCATATTATAAGAAGCAGTTTGAATTGCAGGAGCACGTAAATCACCTGCTACTTGTGCTTTGTCTAAATCTTTGATTGCAAAAGCGAAGTAGTTTGCAGTATCAAAAGGTACTTCTACTGCTACTGTGTTTAATTCTCCATATTCAACACTACCTTCATAAGGAGATACTGTAATATCACCAAATTTATTGATAATGTATTTGTTTCCTACTGTTGGTACTGGGAAAGAGCATTGTGCAATTAATGCCTGTGATTCAAAACCTAAAATTAATTCGTTACTCCACACTGAAGGGATGAATGATGTTACTGCCATAATATAAAATTTCTCCTTTAAATTAATTTAGACTAGATACTCACCTCTAGTTGGTGGTAGGTTTAACCTTTACAACCTATCAAGGTTATTTGTTTAAGTTTGCTAGTGACTCATTAATTAAATCACGGTTTTTACGATATTCTTCTAAACTCATATTAGCAATTTCTTCTCTAGTCAATAATCGTTTAGGTTGTTTAGTAGGTTCTTGTGGAATACTACTAGATTTTAATTTATTTTCAATTTCACTGTTTACACTTGCACCGATTGCATTAGACATACTATCAATCTTTTTAGCCACTGTTTCTGCGTCTAGGTTGATTAGTAAATCGGCTAAGTCAGTTGGTAAACCTTTTGCTTTTAATTGGTTCTCAATCTCATTTTGATATTGTTGCTTTGAGTAAGCACTCTCTTTTTCTAATAATGCTTGTTCACGTTGTTCTAGTTCTTTGACACGTTTGTCAAATTCAAACTGTTGTTTTTCTTGTTCGCTCATTTGTGCTAACTTTTGAGCCTCTTCTAATTGGTTCAAACGTTCATTAAATTTTTGTTCTGCTTTGTCTAATCGTTTTTTCACAATAGCATCTAACTCTGCCTGAGTAAAAGTTTTCTCAGGTTTAGTTTCTTCTTGTGGTTGTTCTACCACTTGTTCATTTTGTTCTGTTGCAACATTTTGATTTTCTTCCATATTGGTCTAGACCTCCTATTTGTTTTAAGTGCAAAGAGTTTGCACTGATTAAAGTTATCCGAGTTTGTTTTCTTTATTGTCTGACAATACAAGTAAACAAAAGACAATCCATTTATTTATTAACACACCAATAGATAAGTGTGGTTTTAGGGTAGTTTATTTCTCCACATACACATTTTTGATATACTACAAAGTCACCTTTTTTATATCTTGGCCATCCATGAATATTACTCTTTTTCTTCTTCTTTTTGTTTTTCATATTTGGCTCTATTTTTCTCGAATCGTTCTTCAAGCTCTGACAATGTATAATCTAAGCGGAAATCTCTATGAGAATATTTATCCCATTCTCTTAATTGTTGCCATAATTGAGGGCGATTAAAATATAACCATTCTAGATTTTTAATGCGTTGTAGAGGACAGCACCAACAAGATAATCGTGGATATACTTCATATAATCCACCCCAGTCAAATCCTAAATCATAACAATATTGTAAACAATCTTTCTCTGCCATATTGAAATCAAGTAATGGATATAATTTATGTTCATCTTCTCTTACACGGTTTGCTTCATCTGTTGCAATTCCTATGTAACGGATAACATGATATTTATCACTTGGATATTTTTGTTTTACATACTCATCAACTAAACCTTCTTTTAGGTTTGTAGTACACCAACGATTACGCATACTTGGCCAACCATACCCGATTTGACCTTTACGTGGTCCTCTTGTGATAATATGTTCTGTCATGAAGTAATTGAAGTCTTTTTCATTTTTGAAATGAGTAATTTTTCGTGGAGCAATTTTTTCTTCCACTCTTCTGATGTGTTCATACATTTCAGGATGTTCAACTGATGTGTCACAGCAAATAATATCTGTGATTGGATAATTGTTTTCAATTAGCTTAAATAGCATTGCTGTTGAGTCTTTACCACCACTAAAACATACAATGTACACTTTTTCTTTTTCTTCCATCCAATTTCACCTTTTCTTTTTTTTCATCCTCTAACAATTAATGCTTCCTCATGTCATTATTAACTCTATTGAAAATAAAAGCCCATCTATTTTTATACCGATGATAGGTAACCTGGTTCTATGGTAGTACACTACTGTGAGTAGGTAACAGTGATAGTTTTCTGTCATATCAAGGACTGTCCATTCCTTCGCTTTCACTTCAATGGCATTCATTATTGTTCCACATGGAACATTCATTCATTGTTCCACATGGAACATTATTTGTTACTTCTATTTGCATATCTTTCTTTGCCACGTTGTTGAGATAGTGGTTCAATGTAACATCTCTCATGAGGATGTAGAATGAAAACCCACGGATTTTTCTTTACTTCTTCATCCGTGTAAACATCATTCTCATGTTCCTTACAGATAGGGCATACATGGCTATCTCTAACGGTATGTCTACCATAGTATTTTACTCCCATTGTGGTATAATGTTCTCTGTTTGCCTGAACCTCTGCAACACGACATTCTGTTTGCACTAACGTTTTAGCATAGCTATACGATACATCCAAACGTTCTTTAATTTTCTTGATAGCGTAGTCATACCCTTTTCCTTGAGCGTACATTGAACTAATAATACTATTAACTTCACCTTGTAACTTCACAATACGTTTTGCAATGCGTTGTTGGTATGGAGTTCCATTGTAGGCAACATACCATGCAGTCTGTTCTGCAATTTCAGGATGTTTAAACATTTGTTCAATGTATCTAATGTTTTCCATTCTATTTGCAATAGCCTCATTATTTGCTGACGTTCTAGCCATTTCTTCAATGGTATCAAATATTTCTGAAATATCTCTATTGTCATTTCTTCTCATGTAATCGGCAACGTATTGCAATTCTAAATTATCTTGAAATTCTAGGTATTTTGTTTCCAGTTTTCTCATGTCTAGAATGTCTGCTAAATATAAATCATCCAAACCTTTAGATAGGATTTCATTTTCCTTTTCTCCAATTTCTTTGAGTAGCAACTCAATAGCTTTCTTAGACTCTCTCAAGTTTTGTTCTTCTGAATATCCAAACGTATTAGGCATCTTACCACTGTTTCGCTTAGACTCCCATTTTAATAGTTCCTTATCTATTTCATCCAATGTATCCTTATAAATGGTTGCAATATTCTTTACCATTTGAGCAGTGGTTTTATTATAGTTCTTGTCAAATATTTTATTTCTAGCGTTGTCGTACTGTTTCTTGTTCTTGTTCTTCATCTACTTCACCTTCTTGAGGTTCATCCTCCTGAGGTTGTTCATTTTGTTGTAGATGACCGTTCATATCCTGCATGAACCCGAACTCTTTCATGTTTTCCTCTTTCTCTTTATTAATTTTTTCTAGTTCATCATCTACTGAAATAATAATACCGTCTAATAATCCTAATAATGTTTCTTGTGATACCACATCACGTAAACCATTTACTAGGTTTAGCATTTCAGTATTATCTTCTAATGTGTTATAATTCACATCCACTACTGTATTTTTAATGATTTCATCTACATCAATGGCATTAGTTAAACTATGAATATTTAGCATTAACTCAACCCTACGTAATACTGCCTCTTTGACATAGTTAGCTTTAACTCCACATAAATACAATAGGTTGACTAATCTAGTTTTCAATGCACTGCCTGATAAATTCCCTACATTTTCTGCATCTGTTAAATCTACACATGATGATAAACTGAAAATATTTTTTCGCATTTGACTAGCATACGTATCATCATAGTTCACGTCATTGTAAATCATTTTAGCATCAATGTTATTTTCATCTACAAGCACACGTAAATTCTTTACTTGTCGTAATTGCTCGTCTGTTAAGTTGCAACCACTAATTAGCATTAAAGCATTTGTAATATCCTGAGTGGCATTTAGGATTTCTGATTGGTATAAACTATATGCGTCAATCACGTCAATTACACGCTCAAAGTCTCCTAGCATTCCTTCACCATTTTTATAGATGCAGAAAGGTACATCTTTAAAATAGTTATCTTCCTCAGTCACACTATGAACACCTTTCTCATTTTGATAGTATCGTACAATTTTGTCTTCATAGTATAACTCAACGTATTCTTCTCTATCCTCACCAATTCCATCTACTTCATAGTGTTTGATGATACAAAAAATATCGCCAATAATATCAGATGATTTAACAACAATAATGTCAATAGGGTTAATACGTTTAAAACGTGTAATACCTTTTCTATCAAGATATAGTTGCTCAACTGCAACCCCCATAATCGACATATCGAGTAGTTCTGATGAATATTGTTTAGGGTTATCAGAATATTTAAACAAATCATCAATTACTTCCTGAATATTACTATCCTCACATCTGACTTGAGGTGGAATGTTCATAAACCCACATAGCGTACTAGTGATTAGATAGGGAAATGGAAAAAATACACGGTTATCAGATTTGCCATCTGTTTTACGTTCTTTATACATCAATGCATGACTTTTCCCGTTGTAGTAATCTTTCAACATCATCATGCGGTTTTGGTTATGAGCATGAATATGAATAAGTTCCCGTACTTCATCAAATGTCAGTTCATGCTT
>JBGVFV010000018.1:0-3354 GCA_045121295.1 Candidatus Pelethenecus sp. | reverse complement strand
TTATTTAGAAAATGTTAATGAAGATAAGATAAAAGCAAAATTAGAAGACGGTATCTTAACTATTAAAATAGAGAAGAGTAAACCTGAAGTTAAAAATAAGAAAATTAAAATAGATTAGTTGTAAGTTCATTTTCTCTCCTTGGCTCCCACTGTAATTGTGGGAGTTTTTCTATACACAAAAAAAGAAGCCTATCTTTCGATAGACTTCAGTTTATTAATAAATATTATTCAGTTACAGGAGCGATGTTAATACTATATAGATTTATACCACTGCTAGGAGATCCTAAGTAATAAACTTTGCCACCTTGAATAGTTAAAGTGGTATTTCCCATGCCAGTTCCAGGGCAATCGAACACTTCATTTAATTTTGTTCCGTCCCATGAACCTTCTTTAATTTCACATACTCTATTTGTTGAACTACTACTAGATAATGCATTAAGAGTAACTTTGAAATCACCAGAATAATTACTTAAATCTAAAATGATGTATCTACCATTTTTAGACATAGTGCCGCCAAGTTTTAATCTATTTGTAGAGGTAATAGTATTGCCGTTAACGTCAGAATAGCTTTTACTACTTCCATCAACAGTTATTTTAGCTGAATCTGATCCTACGATTGTTATTAGTCCATTAGCCAATTCAATTTCAGTTGTTATTTCTCCACCTGCAAGATCATCAAAATTAATAGTCATAGCTTCTAATATTGATGCATCATTCCATTTAGCATAAATAACGTTTTCCGCACTTAATTCATCTGTTATATCATGTTTTGTTGAGCATTCTTTATCTGCATAGAAGCCGCCAAATGTTTTACCATTAGGAATTGTGATAAGATTAATTAATGCTTTATATTCAGCCTCAGTTGCCACAGCACCTAATTCAGCAAATTCATCAATTGTCAATAAAACTTCATCATTAGTATTTTTAATAATTAATTTTGCAAATTCTTTTGCTAATGGATTCCATGAAGATTTATATTCAGTACCGCCGTTGTTTGCAGTAAAGATATTTGCAGGAGTATATTTTGCTGCTTGTTCGGCTGTTAATACTGTACATGTATCAGTTATAGATGCAGTGATAGCACCGTCACCTCTATTGTTATATTCAACTAATTGAGAAGCAACAGGAGCAGCATCCATCTTACCATAACGGTCATTTAAGTCTTTCTTAGATTCATCAATATCTTCTGTAGCAGGATTGTCAGGAGTTTTATAACCGTAAGCTTCTTTAGAATAATGGCCAGAGATTAGAGAATTAATAATAGCCATAGTCATATTTTTGTCCCAACCACGAGCTAAAGAAACACTACTTAAATTTGTTTTACTATCAGCATCAAATTTGCAGTTATCAAAAATATAACCGAATTCGATGGCTTTTTTTGGATTACCTTTAGTAGAAACCACATAACCACCATTATGTTGATTTTCTCCACCATTAATAGTGTAGATTGTACAACCATTGAAATATGCAGTAGCATCATCACCACAGATGAAGTCAGTATGACCTTCAATATAACAATCTTGATAATATTGACGACCAACTTGTGCATATAATGTATCTTGGTAACCAGAGAAGTAACAATTTATGAATTGTGATTTATCAGCTTGAACTAATACTGCAACACCTTGAGTATCTTTCATTTTGCCTTTTACAACAAGATATTCTTCATATGTGTTACAAGAATGAACGAATTTAATATATTCAGCTTTGAAGCCTTCAGCTTCTTTTCTAACAGAAACTGTTGCAGAACCATCAGTTTTATAAATACCATCTTCACCTGGTTCTACATCGCCAGCCATTGTGTTGTATTCGATTGTTGCTGCATGTTCGATAGAAGCTTCATCAGTATATTTAGTTGTTAAAACTACATTAGGTAATGAAATTTCAACTTTTTCTTTATAAATTGTATCAGCTTTTAATTCTATAGTTTTGATTGCATCATCAGATACTTTAGCTAATTCTAAGAATTGTATTGCTTGCATGATTGTATGGAAATTATAACCATCGTTATTTACAGAAACAGGAGAAGAAGGATTAACAGATACTGTAACTTTTTCAGCTGCAGATAAATCAACTTTAGCAACGGTCACATAATTAAATTCTGCATCTAAATCGCCATAAGTAAATTCAATCTTATCAGTGTTAGTTTTATCTATTGTATATTCATTAGAATTTAATTTAAATTCATAAGTTCCTTCAACATTAGGAGCTTCACATAATGCTTTAACAGTAATATTTTCTACTGATTTTTCAGTTTCATCAGCAAAGTATACATATCTAGCGTGGTTATTAACGTCATCTTTATATATATAATTATATACATTTAATGATTTTGCTTCCCACACAACAACTTCATATGTGTCAGTATAAGTAGTAGTTGCATTTAATTGGTAAGTAATAGTAACTGTCTTCTTGCCTGCAGTTGTCATATCTACTGCTGAAACAGTGTATTTATCGCTAGTTAAAACGTCTTTTCTGCCATTTTCATAATCTAAAGTAACATTTAATCCAGCGGCATTAAATGCTCTACCTTTTAAGAAGTTAGTAGTTGCGCCGGCAGAAGAAATAGAAATACCTGAAGTTGGACCTTGAGGTAATTGTTCACCTACAGATAAAGCAGTAATATTTAAAGAAGCGCCGTCGCCGCTATTTTTTTCAGCAGTAATAATATATGTGCCTGCAGGTAAGTTGTTTTTTGTTACATTAATAGCAGTTTTGCTTTCGGCGTCAACTTTATAAAGTTCTTCACCAGTTTCAGCATTTTTAATTACCACGAAACCTTTTTCGCTAGAACCGTATGAAGCGTTTAAAGTGAAAGTGTTTGTGTTTTCTGAACCACTTAAAATAAATTTAACTTCACAACCTTGAGTGTTTAATGCGTCACTTAAAAAATAAGTATTTTTATTAGCTTCAACAATAAATTTATTTTGGAAAGTATGAGTTTTTTCGCCAAGAATTATTCCACCTTTGCTGTTAAGATTAGGATTTTCCCATTTCGTAAAAACACTTAAATCCCATATAGTATTAACCGTATCATAGGCAGTCACGAATTTTGCATATAATGTGATGTCAACTGAAACTTCACTATTAAAATTAAATGGTTGAGTTAAAGCCTCATCAGTGTACCAACCAACAAATTTATGATATTGTTTAGTTGGATCAGTTGGTTTGTCGAAGTAGTATTTTCCTCCATCTTCAACAGAATCGATTGAACCATTTTCAGCACCATTGTTATAAACCAAAGTAGCTTTATAAGAAGTTACTACTGGAGTTGTTGGTGTTGAACCCGTTTCAGGATTTGTTGGAACAACTTCTGGAGTTGTTGGTGTAGGTGTTGGAGTTTCGGTTTCAACT
>JBGVFV010000017.1:0-2256 GCA_045121295.1 Candidatus Pelethenecus sp. | reverse complement strand
AAGCAGTAGATAATATTTTAAATATGTTTGCACGTACAAAGGATAATCAGGAATTTGTACAGCTGGTAAAGAAAACAAGATTACTCTAAATGAAAAAAGTTTACAGAAAAACTTGCAAAATTATATCATCTATGGTACAATCCCATCTTTGACAGTTGGAGATAAGAAAACCAGCCAAAAACCCAGTGTTTTCAATGGGCTTGGCTGTTTTTTTGTCCGTAGCGATATGTGCTATTTTTTATGAGTTGTGCTAGTTTTGGTATTTTTTATAATATTTCGCATTGACGATTTTGTTATGAATTCGTAGTCAGTACGAAATTCGAAAGTATCATGCAGCAAATCAGTTAATTCGGTTCGTTTGTAAGAAGGTACATAACCACTGTTGCCAGATAGTAGTGTTACCTGCATCTGACGTAGTGTGGATAAGATTTCTTCACAAGTGTACTTATTATTAAGCTTTTTTTCCAGCAAACGATAAACCAAAAGACTTATGTAACATGTCAGAAAATGAGCTTTGATTCTATCATCACGTCTGACATAAACAGGTCTTGCTTCAAGGTCTGTTTTCATAATTCTGAAATTTTCTTCGATTTCCCAACGCTGTTTATTAATTCTTAGTATTTCTTCAACATTATCTTCGAGATTGGTTATTACAGCATAGAATCCATCGTACTTGGCTTCTTCATCAATCTTATCCTGATCTAATTCATAAGATATTTTGTCAGCAATTTCGCCATCATTTGTATATTTGGTTTCTTTGACAAATCTGGCAGGATCATTTTGATTTTTCCCTTTTCTTTTTTTGACTTTTCCATCTATCAGTTTTCTTGTTCGCTCTAACTGTTTGTTTCGAATTTTTTGTTGATAAGCCTTGTATTTAGGAGCGTAAGTAACAATGATGGTTTCGTCCATATCTCCTGTAACTAGAGGGATTTCCTTATAGTATATGGAATTATAAACAGCCTCGTCTGTTTCATCTAAAGTACTGATATCAATAAAGTTGTCAGAACCAATCCTTCTAAACTGCTTAGGTGATAATGCGATGTTTTTATCTTCGTTTTTCATTTTTTTGATGGAATGAGTAATAACATAGGCTCTGTTGCCAAAACTGTTGAAGCGGCGGTTATTTAAACTTCCAAGTCCGGCATCTGAGCAGAAGATAAATTCACTACAGTTGAAATCACGGATAATCGTTGTTTCGAGTGGCTTTAAGGTGGTCTGTTCATTTTGATTACCAGGAAAAATATCAAAAGCAAGAGGGATTCCATCAGCATCCATAAACAATCCCATGGTAACTATAGGGTTTGGCCTGTTTTCTTTGCTTTTACCATAGCATTTATCACCATCTTCTTCCTCGATTTCGAAGTAATAATTAGAACAGTCATAATATAGAATCTTTGTGTTTCTGGAATGTACAAAGTTCGAATTACGATAGAGTTCCTCCTGAATAAAGAAAGATTCTTCTGCCATAACAGAAAGAGAACGATAAACATCCTGAAGGGAGTATTTTGGTGGTTCCAACAATGTTTTGCAGAAAGAATAACTGCTTAGTTTACTAGCCGGGGAAAGAATACGTGAATAAATCAGGTCAGTTAAAATAGCATTAATATCATACCTGAATTTATGACGTTCCTTGATTTTTCTGCAAATGTTATCAAAACGCAGCTCGGTGCAAAGCTGCTGTAAAAAAAGATATCCAACATTGAAACATCTTTCTTCATCTTTTTTGATAAGGGCGTTTTGAGAGAGTTTAATTGGAACAGGAATACATTTGTTATTATATGCTTCTGTTTCTTTTCTGGCTTCTTCTTTTGCCCAAGCCATCAATTTTTCATTGTCATTATCAAACTGCTCTAGAAGAGCATTATATTTACCAAGCTTTTTATAGATGCGAGAAGAAGTTTTTCCATTCTCTTTGCGGTAAGACTGATAAATATATACATCTTTATTATTGGCACTGCCAGTTATATTTACGTACATAGAAAAAATCCTTTTTCTTTTAGTATACCACAACAAGCACAAACAAGCACGTATAAATTTGAAAAATTTGACAAAAAAATACAGGTAAATCAATACCTGCGACCACTTTTCCTAATATTCAACTGTCAAACTCCCGCATTTAATGGCATGAAACCAGACGAAGCAGTAGATAATATTTTAAATATGTTTGCACGTACAAAGGATAATCAGGAATTTGTACAGCTGGTAAAGAAAACAAGATTACTCTAAATGAAAAAAGTTTACAGAAAAACTTGC
>JBGVFV010000016.1:0-10371 GCA_045121295.1 Candidatus Pelethenecus sp. | reverse complement strand
TGTGGAAGCATGGTGACATGTTCGAGCTGACCAGTACTAATAGATCGAGGACTTAACCTTAAATCTTCAACATATACATTTTTATCTAGTTTTCAAAGAAAAGCCTGGTGATGATGGCAAAGTGGACACACCTGTTCCCATCCCGAACACAGAAGTTAAGCACTTTAACGCCGATGGTAGTACTATGTGCGAGAGTAGGAAGTTGCCAGGCTTCTCTTTGTTTATTTTTATACAAACGCCTGCTTAGCTCAGTCGGTTAGAGCACTTGACTGTTAATCAAGGTGTCGCCTGTTCGAGTCAGGCAGCGGGCGCCATTTTAAAAAGATAAGATTGATGTGAGTCAATCTTTTTTTTCTTATTAAGTATTTCGCGTTGACTTTTTTATTTATATTTATTAAAATATAAATAGATAACAAATCATAAAAATTAATATTTATTATGGTGGAGTCTGTCAAAATAGTAGGCTTAGTGCCTACTTTTTTTAAAATATTAATTTAGGAGTGATATTTTGAGAGCTTTATGGCATAAATTAAAAGAATCTTTAATATCAGTTTTACCTGTTACTTTTATTGTTTTAATACTAAATTTGACACCTTTAATTAATTTATCTTCAAAAGAAATGTTAATTTTCTTATTTTGCAACGTATTATTAATTTCAGGTATTGGTTTATTCAATTTAGGTTCAGATATGGCGATGTCACCTATGGGAGAACAAATAGGTGCCTCGTTAATTAAATCTAAAAAGATACTTGTGATTTTCATTGTTGGATTTTTAATGGGTTTATTTATAACAATTGCAGAACCTGATTTAACAGTTTTAGCTAATCAAGTAAAAGATGTTATTAATCCAACTTTACTAATTGTTTTAGTTGGAGTTGGTGTTGGTATATTCTTGATGCTAGCCATTTTAAAAATAATTTTTAAAATTAATTTTAATAACCTGTTAATATTCTTCTATATGGTTTTATTTGCTTTTGTAGCGCTTTTAATATTGAATGAGAATAAAGCCTTCTTACCATTAGGATTCGATTCTGGTGGCGTTACAACAGGTCCTATAACAGTTCCATTTATAATGGCATTAGGTGTAGGGGTTGCCAAAACTATTGGTGGTAAAAATGTTAATGAAAACAGCTTTGGTTTAGTTGCTTTATGTTCAATAGGTCCTATTTTAGCGGTAGTATTAATTGGTGCATTTTCTAAAGGAGACATTATTTATTCATTACCTGATTATAGTATTGCAGATAATTTCTTTTTAGAATTATTTAAATCTTTATGGCATTCATGTAAAGAAGTATTTATTGTTTTAGCATTAATAGTTGCATTCTTCTTAATAATTCAAAGTATTTATATCAGATTACCAAAAATTAAATTATTACAAATTGCAGTTGGTATTGGTTATACTTTTATTGGGTTAGTTATTTTCTTAACAGCGGTTGCTGTTGGATTTATGCCTATTGGTTTTAAGATTGGTACTCAATTAGCTGAAGTAAATAAAGCCTTAGTAATAGTTATTGGATTTATTATTGGTTTTGTAGTAGTCCTAGCCGAACCTGCAATTCATGTATTAAAGAAACAAGTAGAAGATTCTACACATGGTGGTATTTCTGGTAGAAGTTTATTAATTAGTTTATCAATTGGTGTAGGTGTTTCGATTGCGTTGTCAATGATTAGAATAATTTTTGATTTCTCTATCTTATATTATGTAATCCCTGGTTACATTCTTTCAATCGGAATTAGTTTCTTTGTTCCAAGACTTTATACAGTTATCGCATTTGACTCTGGTGGTGTTGCATCTGGTCCACTAACATCAAGCTTTATTTTACCACTTGCAATTGGTGTATGTAGCGTTTTACAAGGCGAAAACAAAGTATTAGAGGATGCATTTGGAATTGTTGCTATGGTAGCTATGACACCGTTAATTACAATCCAATTATTAGGATTTAGAGAAAGAATAGATTACTTAGTTAAAAAGAATATTAGAACTAAGAAGATGCTTAACTCTAAAGATGATGATCAAATCATCAATTTTATGTAGGAGGTAATGTTATGGCAGAAAAGAAAACTAATAAAAAAGTTCAAGCTAATACAAATTTAACAGCACCTCAAAAAATAAAACTATTATTTACAATAGTTGAAAGAGTTAAAGTAGATTTTTATTTAGATGTATTAGAAGGATATGAAGTAAACTTTCAAACAGTTATTTATGGTAAAGGAACAGCACCTAATGAATTATTAGGTATGTTAGGTATTACTGGTGACGATAAGGCATTAATCTTGAGTGTTATTAAGGAAGATAAAGAAAAGGATATTTTATATTCTTATAAAGAAAAATATTTTAAAACACGTCATGGTAAGGGTATAGCATTTACTGTACCTATTTCATCGATGATAGGAGTTATGGCTTATCAATTCTTATCTAACAATCATAATGGAGGTAATAAATAATGAATGAATATGTAGTTATTTTCAGCATAGTTAATGAAGGATTCTCTGATAGTGTAATGAGTGCGGCAAGAGAAGCGGGCGCTAGAGGCGGTACGGTTTTAAGTGCCAGAGGTACTGCTAATGAACAAGCTAAAGCTTTATTTGATATTGAGATTTCTGGAGAAAAAGAAATAGTTGTAATTTTAGTTAAAAATGAATTAAAAGATGGTATTTTACAAGCTATAAACAAAGAAGTTGGTTTAAATAAACCAGGGCAAGGTATTGTTTTTAGTATGCCAGTTGATTCAGTTGTTGGCTTAAGTGAATAAATAGGCTAAAAAAATGATAAGAAAAGGCGAAATTCGCCTTTTTTTACATATTTTGTTAAAAATAAATATAAATAATATATTTATTTAAAAATTATGATATAATAAAGTATATTATTGCGGGAGATGAGAATATGCGTTCATTTAAAACGAAACTATTAATTGTTTCATTTTTTCTAATGATATTAGCTATATTAGTTTCTAGTAGTTTATCTATTCTTTTTATAAATCAAGTAGAAAATTCTGATGCTACTGAAATGATTAGTAATTTAAGTGATAGCGAACAACAAAAAATTAATAAAATATTATCAAGTGTTGAACAATCAGTAAACACTATGGGAAATATTGCTATTGAAGCGTATAAGCCAGAATACAAAACAGGAACAGCTGAATTTGATCAATATAACGAACAAATGAGTAAAATATTTATAGAAATAAGTAATCATACTGAAACGACTCTTACCATTTATTATCGTTATAATGTTGAAACTTTTGGTCCAACAGCTGGATTCTGGTATGGTAAAATTGATGGAGAAATGGTTTCAAAACCAACAACTAATCTTTCATTATACGATAAAAATGATATACAAAATTCAGCTTGGTATTATTATCCATATCAAAAAGGAAAGGCTTGTTGGATTGAACCTTTCTATGATAAACAAGCAAAAATGTATGTATTATCATATGCTGCTCCTATTTATTCTGGTAAAACATTTATTGGTGTAGTAGGTATGGAAATTGATTTTGCTAGTGTTACAGGTTTAGTTTCTCAAATTGATATGTATGAAAATGGTAATGCTTATATTGTAAATAAAAACAACAAGATTATGTATCATGAAACAATTTCTTATATGAGTAATAAACCATCATTACCTGAAGATTATCTTGAGGTTAAACGTGAATTAAATAATGAAATGACATTAGTTTTATCTGCACCAAAAGATTCAATTTCTAAAAAAGGTCAAACATCTAGAACAAAAGTAATTATTTATTCATTAATAATTTTATCAGCTGAATTAGTTTTAGCATTCTTAGCTTTATCTAAAATGACTAGTCCTATTACGGAATTAACAAAAGCGTCTAAGAAGTTCAAAGAAGGAAAATTTGACGTTAAGTTAAATGTAGATGCCATGGGTGACTTTAAAGATTTAGCAGATGGTGTTCAAACGTTAATTGATGAATTGAATGAAAGAATTGAAAATGTTAATAAATTAGCATTTACAGATTCTTTAACAGGTGTATTTAACAAAACTGCATACGTTGATCATGCATTACGATTAAATAAAAATGTAGAAAAACGTAGATTTGCTGTAGTAGTATTACATTTATTTAATCTTATTCCTATGAATGATAGATTTGGTAGAGAAATGGGTAATGAGTTCTTATTAACAGCAACAGAATTCATTTCTTCAGTTTTTAATAAATCAAATGTATATAGAATTACTGGTGGTTTATACACAATAATTCTAGAAGATAGCGAATATGAAAGAAAAGAATTCTTATTCAAGACATTTGTTGAAGAGTTAAAGGAACAATCTATTATGATTGAACAAGAAGAAGTTCAATTACCAATCGCTATTGGTATGGCAGAATTTAATAAACGTAAAGATAAAACAGTTGAAGATGTATATGCACGTGCTGATAAGTTCATGCAAGCTAATAGAGAATATATTAAACAAAATCTAAACAACTAATCAAATAAAGCCTTAAGTTTCAAAACACTTAAGGTTTTTATTTTATCATATTAATAATTTTTATAATCTTTTATTTTATTATAAAATAAAAATATACTTCAAATTATTGTATTTACTGTTATTTTTTGTTAAAATTAATTAGTTAGTAAAAAGAAGAGGTGGGATAAATATGGATTTATTTAGAATTGTTCCTGATAACTTCTTTTCTTTACTGTCTTCTAAGAATAAACGTATATATTTAGCTAGTATTTTACAATGTTTCAAAACTTATGAAACAGGTTCAATATTAGGTATTGAAAAGAAAATTGTAGTTGATGATTTAGTTAACTATTTAGAAAAGAATTCTTTCTTATACGATGTAGAAGATGTTGAAGATGAAGAATCAAATCCACAATCAAAAAGAGAACTTGCCAATTATATTCTTAGACGTATGGAAGAATGTGGTTGGATTTATATTGATGTAACTAATGATTATGAAGAAATACTGAATTTTACAGATATGGCTATCATTATTAGTGAAGCTATCATTAATGCATTCCCAAGTGCTTTTGATGATGTAAATAATGAAGATGGAGAGTCTTATGATATTTATGCTAATGAGTATCAAGGTTACATTTATACAATTTATTCATTATTAAATAATCCAGATGTTGTAGATTATGGAATGACATTTGATTTAATTTATGGTTATACAAAACAATTAATTAGAGCTTTACGTAGACTTGATAGTAGACTTAAAGATTATATTAATAGTGTTGTAGAAACTTCTGAAGTTAAAGACCTTATGGAAAAATTAATGACATTCAAAACGGAAATTTATGATACAACATACCTTAAGATGAAAACTTCTGATAACATTAATCGCTATAGATTATCTATCGTATCTAAATTAGAAGAAATATCAATGAATGAATTTTCTATGAGTATGATTGTTAATGATTATAAACGTAGATATAAAGATCCTAATATGGCATTAGCCAAAGCTAATAAAGCTATTGATGAAGTAATTGATGTATTCAATTCTATTGAAGGATTTGTTAACGAAAT
The DNA here is from genome assembly GCA_045121295.1 of Candidatus Pelethenecus sp. Classification (GTDB taxonomy): domain Bacteria; phylum Bacillota_I; class Bacilli_A; order Acholeplasmatales; family Anaeroplasmataceae; genus Pelethenecus. Next base: position 4,880 of record JBGVFV010000016.1, on the reverse strand, counting down.
AGATAACAAAAACCGTACATATATTAATTCAACTATTGGTAAGATTAAATTCTTATTAAGTGAAGATGATAATATCATTGGTAAGCTTAATACTATCCTTAAACATATTAAAAATCAAAATGCTAAGGGTAAGATTGATAAGGCTTTAAAAATGGCAGATACATTGTATTCACTTAACCATATTAAGGTTTTAAATGGTGAAAGTTCATTATATACACCACGTGGTAGCTATAGCCGCAATTATAACCAAATGCTTGATGATATTGGTTTAGAAGGCTTTGAACTTACAGAAGAATTCTTAAAACAATTTAAGTCAGCTTATAATGAAGTTGAAATTGCTAATTTCTTAGAAGCTAATCTTGTTGAAGGTAAGATTGTCGCGAGTGAATTAATTAATTATAATACTGATAACTTAACAGTATTAATGACGGTTTATTCGTTAATGTATGCTTCTAATTTAGAATATAACATTTATATCAGTAATAATTTTATTGAACATAAAAAGTATCGTTTAAGAGACTTTATCATTGAAAGGAGAGATTTAAATGCTTAATGTATATGAAACATTCAATGTAACTCAACAAAATCAATTTAGAGATACAGCGAACAAGCTTTTAGCTAATACATTCTTATGTAGAGATAAAAAAGATAATAAAGAAAACTATTATTTCTTAATGAGTTATAAAGAAGTATTTGAGGAATTCTTTAAAATTTTAGGTTATGAAATTGTATTAGATACAACATTAGGTTCAGTTATGCTTGAAGGAGCTTCTGCATCTAATACTTTAAAATTAAAAAGAGATGAATCAGTAATTCTTTTAATCTTAAGACTTTTATATCATGAAAAAGCTAAAGATGCTTCTTTAAATGATAATATCATTTGTAGCGTAGCAGATATTCATGAAAAATATGATTATTTACAAATTAAGAGAAAATTAAACAAAACTGATTTAGTTTCATCTATGAGATTATTCAGAAAATATAACTTAGTTGAAATCACAGGTGATATTACTACATCTACATGTAGAGTAGTTATCTTACCTACAATCTTAATGGCAATTAAGAGTGAAGATGTAACAAGTGTATATCAAACTATTATGCATATTACTAATGAGGAGGCGTCTAACTAATGAAGAAGCTAGTTAAAATTAGATTAATTAACTGGCATTACCTTTCTAATGAAACAATTGAATTAGATGGTAATACCTTATTATCTGGTCCAAATGCCTCAGGTAAATCAACTATCATGGATGCTATTACTTATATCTTAACTGCTGGTGATACAATGTTCAACTTAGCGGCTAACGAAAAAGGTAAACGTGATTTACGTGGTTATGTAAAATGTAAATTAGGTATGGATGATAAAGAATACTTACGTAATGGAGATGTATCTGGTCACGTTGCGTTAGAATTCTATGACGAAAAAACTGATAGTAGATTTGCTGTAGGTGCTGTAATTGATGCATTCGGCGAATTATTACCAGTTAAAACATTATTCTACCGTACTTTTGAACCTATCAATGATAGTATGTTCGTTTCTCCTGAACATAAGATTTATGGCACAGTAGAATTCCGTAAACATAATTCAAACTTTGAATATTTCTTAACTAAGAAAGAAGCTAAAAGAGGCTTTAGAACAGCTTTTGGATCAATTAATGAAGATTTCTATAGACTAATTCCAAAAGCTTTAGCATTCAAGCCTATCGCTGATGTTAAGGACTTTATTTATCAAAATATCTTAGAAGAAAAAGAAATTGATGTAACTGCAATTAAAGATTCAATTCGTTCTTATAAAGAATTAGAAAATACATTAAAATTAATTAATAAAAAGATTACAGACCTTAAAGAAATTGATTCTATATATAAAGAATTAAAAGGCATTGAAGAACGTAAAAATTATATTGATTATTTAATGCATTTATTTGATGTAGAAGCTATCCGTAATGATATTAAGGATGCAAAAGACCAAATTTCTAAACAAGAAACTTTAAGAGTTTTAAAAGAAAAACAAATTAATGATATTGAAGCTGAATTAATATCATTAAATGAAAGAAGTCAAGAATTATACTATGTATTAAGTAATAGTGATGATTCGTTTAAGGCTGAAGAATATATTAATCGTGAAATTCTAAAAACTCAAACTAATATCACTGCCTTAGAAGGAAATCAACAATCTTTCTTAAAGAGAGCTTCTAATTTTAAAACAAATTTAAATAGTATTAGAAAGATTACTGATGATAAATTATTCTCTGATATGGCTAATTTATCTTTAGTTCAAATCAATGAAACAGATGTAGAAACTACTAAATTAAAATTAAGAGATTATCAAGCAAGATTAAACCAAACTCAAAATAAGTATAATCAAGAGTTAGGTTCTTTAGATAATAAGAAACGTGCATTAGTAGCTCAAATTAATGAGATTTCTACTAACTTAAAAGGTTTAGAAGAAAATAGAATTAATTTCCCTACTCAATTATTACAAATTAGAGCTGAAATTGAAGAAGGCTTAAAACGTATCTATAATTATGAAGTTCATGTTCATATTTTTGCCGAAATTTGTGAAATCACAGATCCAAAGTGGGCAGATACAATTGAAATTTTCTTAGGTAACCGTCGTTTCAATATGATTGTTGAACCTAGATATTTCGACCAAGCTTTACAAATTTTCTCTCGTATTAAAGACCGCTATCGTTTATATGGTATTGGTTTAGTTAATACTAAGCAAATCAATAAATATAAATCATATGAAAAGAATTCATTAGCATCTATTATTGATTCAGAAAACCAAGATGCTAGATGTTATATTAATTACACATGTGGTAATGTAATCATGTGTGATGATGCAATGGAATTAGAAAAATATTCTACATCAATCACAAATGATTTATTAATCTACCGTGGATACGCTGTAACAAGTTTAAATCCAAATGTAGAAAAACCATTCATTGGTAAGAACGCTGCATCTAAACAAGCTGTATTATGGCATGAAAAGGCTGATATTGTTAAGAAAGAATATTTAGCTTTAAATTCTAGAATTGAAAACTTAAATACAATTCTTTCTTTAATCGATCAAATCGATGTAAGACCTATTATTGATGATTTAGATAAAGCATTATTATTATCTAAAGAAAAAGCTGCATTAGAAGATTTATCTAAACAAGCTATTCGTCAAAAGAGTGCTACACCTTCTGAATTACAAGATGATTATGATAAGATTCAACAAACTATCAAAAATCATAATGTTAAGAAGTTAGCATTAAGTAAAGAAATTGGTGGTATTGATAACGCAATTGATGCTTTAAATGGTGTTATTTATAATAAACAACAAGAATTAACTGAACTTGAAACAGAACTTAAAGAATTATCAGGTGGTTCAGTTGTTATCGAACAAACTGCTAAGGATGAATATAATTCTTTAATTGGTACTAAGAACTTCAAGTTAGCATTTGCTGAATATCAAGAAAAATATCGTTCAGAAGATGCAAGTTACACTTTATTAAATGATAATTTAGTTGCTAAACAATATGCATATATCAACACATATAATTCAACATTTAATATAGGTGCAACAGAAATTCCTAAGTATATTGCTGAATTAAATAAGCTAGAAAAGACTGAATTAGTTAAGTATGAACAAAAAGTAAGAAGTGCTAGAGAATCAGCTGAAATTGTATTTAAAGAAGACTTTATTGCTAAGTTAAGAAATAATATCTTAACAGCTGAACAAGAAATTTCTAAGATTAATGAAACATTATCTGGTATTACTTTCGGTAATGACCGATATGAATTTATTTTCCCTCGTAGTAGTGAATATGCATCATTCTATGAAATGGTTACTTCAGACTTAGAAGACGGTCAAGAAGGATTATTAACATATGAATTCCAACAAAAATATGATGAACAAATCAGATTATTATTTGAAGCTTTATCAGTAGATGAAGTTAATAGTAATGGTGCAATCAATAAATTTACTGATTACCGTACTTACATGGATTATGATATTAGAATCATCAACAAAGCTGGTGAAACTATGACGTACTCTAAGGTATTTAAGGAAAAATCAGGGGGCGAAACTCAGGTTCCATTCTATGTTGCGATTATTGCATCATTTGTTCGTGTATACACTAAAAATAGTGTAATGGCTGGTGATCCAATTGGATTGGTATTATTCGATGAAGTTTTCGATAAGATGGATGCTAACCGTATGCATGCTATGATGAGCTTTATTAATTCAATGCCATTACAAGTTATTATTGCTTGTCCGCCTCAAAGAATGGATATCCTACAAGAATTTGCTAAAACTACATTAATCATGGTTAGACAAGGTACTAAAGCAACTGTTTTACCTATGATAAAAAAAGATGAAGTGGAGGATGAAGAATAATGGCTTTCGGAAAAAAGAAAAATGAAACTCCTGAAACAACTTTAAAAGCTATTGAAAAATTAATTATGGAACAATTAGATGATAATGATAATAAGGCAGCTGAATTAGTTGATTCATTAAAGGAAGGTTCTCCATTAATTATTAATTTTGAAGCTTTAGAACCAGTTGCTGCAAATAAAATGCTTGCATTCTTTGCAGGAGCTTGTTATGCACTTGATGGTAGAAGTGTTAAGATTAACGAAAAAACTTATCTATTTGCTAGAAGAGTAGATTTCTTTGATGGTTCTATTCAAAAGTTCTTAGATAATTTACCAAAAGCTTAATATGTAAGTCACCTGTAGAAATACAGGTGATTTTTTTGTAGTGTGCCGGGCATGGCACTAATCTTACTGGTGAAAGTCCAGTCACGGGTAGTTTACCGCCAAGTGTAGCGAACCACAAACCGAAAGCAGTAATGCTGGGGTGGAGGAAGTGGTGTAGCAAAGTTCTTGAGCCT
>JBGVFV010000015.1:0-2864 GCA_045121295.1 Candidatus Pelethenecus sp. | reverse complement strand
AAAACTGATGATGTGTTCAATATTATTACAGATGATGATATTTTAAATAGTATTACTAGACCTTTGTCTATTTTCGGTTGTTATATGCAACACACTGGCAAGGTTATTATGGTTAAAGATAAACACTTCTTTTTAAGTGTTAAGAGTCATTGTAATTTTGCCGCTTTTAATAAAGTCACTGTTGAAGAACTTTATAGTGAGGTGATAAATTAATGGATAGTAAACAACGAAGAATTGATAAAATAGAAGACAAACTAGACAAAATTGAAGGTCGTGTTTCAGACTTAGAGCATAGAACAACAAACATTGAGATAAATGATAGAAAAGTAGAGTCACATTTATTAACTCTAAGAGATACACAAAAACACAATGAACAGTTGTTAGTCGAAGTTAGAAACATGGTTGAGAAATTAGATATGACAAATCAAGGTCAAAATAAATTAATCGCTCAAATGCAACAAGATAGAATGGATGATAAAACAGAACGTAAAAAATATACGTTTTGGCTTATTACTACTATTGGTGGTATGTTGATTACTGGTTTAGTATCAATATTTGCAACAATATTGTAAAATTAATAATTTATATCAGTGGTGAGGTGAATAAAGATGGCTAAACCATTCAAAGATAGATTTGATGAATTTAAAAACTTCATGCATAATCGTATGAAAAATAGATACCTATGGATAGCAGTAATTGCTTTAGTTGCTAACATGGGTATGTCAGGTTTTATTGAATTGCCTGAAAATTTTGAAGGTACTGCTAGTGCCTTTCTTAATGTACTTATGATTTTAGGTATCTTCAATAATCCATCAACAGAATCACAAAACTTATTTGTAGATGTTGATGGTGATGGTATTGATGATAGATATGATGATGATATTTCTACTGATGATAGTTCAGTAGGTTAAAAATAATATACAAGGAGAAGATTAACATGGCTTATACATTTAAGCAAAATTTAGTACCAAGTTCAAAATATTCAATTAAATGCCCTTACACTATGAAGCCTGAGTACATCACAGTACACAACACTTCAAACAATGCAAGTGCAGCAAATGAAGTAAAATACATGATTAGTAATAACAATCAAACTTCTTATCATGTGGCAGTAGATGAAAAAGAAGTTATTCAAGCTATTCCATTTAATCGTAATGCATGGCACGCAGGAGATGGTGGTAGTGGAACAGGTAATCGTAAATCAATCGGTATTGAAATTTGTCGCTCAACAGGAGATGTAGCTACATTTAAAAAATGCGAAGAAAATGCGGCTAAATATATTGCAACATTATTAAAACAATATGGATGGAATACATCAAGAGTTAAACGTCATAAAGATTGGTCAGGTAAAAATTGTCCTCATAAAACTATGGAATTAGGTTGGGATAGATTCGTTAAAATGATTCAAGCAGAGTTGGATGCTCTAAATGGAAAAACAACTACAACTAAACCAACTACTACAACTACATCTACTTCTACTACTTTTAAAGTTGGTAACTATGGTAAAAATGTAGTGACAACAGATAATCTAAATGTACGCAGAACACGTAATGCTGGTTCTGAGTTGTTAATTACTATTCCAAAAGGAACAACTATTCAAGTAAATTATATTATGTACCAAGACAATAGTGTAGCACCTAAAGGAGATTTATGGGGTGGTGTAACATATAAAGGAGCAACTGGTTTCATTAACTTAAAATATGTTAAACCAGTAACTACAACAACTACAAGTGGTAAAACAGTAAACTATCGTGTACGTATTACTGCTGATTCATTAAATGTACGTAAAGAACCAAATGCTAGTGCAAAAATAACTACAACTGTTAAAAAAGATAATGTATTTACAATCGTTGAGGAAAAAAATGGTTGGGGTAAATTAAAATCAGGTGCAGGTTGGATTAATTTAAGTTATACTAAAAAACTATAATGAGGTGATATGAATGGATGTTGTAACTTTAGCTTTAGCGAAAAAAGGTGCTAGTGCTGGTGAAAAGGGAGAAAAAGGTGATACTGGTGATACTGGTGTAGGTATCAAATCCATCACATCTACTAACAATACTGCTGATGGTGGAACAAGTGTTATTACAGTAACATTAACTGACGGTAGTAAACCTACTTTTAATGTAAAAAATGGTTCTAAAGGAAGTACTGGTAGTCAAGGAAAACAAGGCATTCAAGGTATTCAAGGTGAAAAAGGTGAAAAAGGAGATAAAGGAGATAAAGGAGATAAGGGAGATAAAGGAGATAAAGGTATTCAAGGTGAACCAGGTAAAGATTTATCTGCCGAAGTTGCAGCTTTACAAGCCAAAGTGGCAGAATTAGAAGACGCAATTAAAGCCTTACAACAACCTACACAAGTAGAAGAACAACAAGGGAGTGAAGAATAATGATTAAAATTACTACTGAAAAAGCTCGTGGTGTGATTGAGTTTGTAGCTAGTCGAGAAGAAGAAATTAAAGATTTACCAAAAGATGTGGCACATGGTAGTACGTGCTTTGTAATTGCTACTTCTACTGCATATATGTTTGATGAAGAGGATAAAACTTGGAAAAAACTATAATGAGGGTTGAAATTATAAGTTAGATGTAATATAATATAGTTGTAAGAAGTACATATTATAACAGTAGAGGTGGATGATTAAGTTGAAAAAAGGGAAAAGACCGAGAGTGCAAAAAGATACGGATTTTGTATTCACTAGTTTTCAACCTGATAATGAAGTAACAGGGTCGGCTTTCCTATTAGAGATTGTTAATGAGGGTTTAAAAATATTGATTGATTGTGGAGCATATCAAGACTCTAGTTTAACAACTAAACAAGTGTTTGATATTAACTCACGAAAAATCAGTAAAATACCTTGGGAAGAA
>JBGVFV010000014.1:0-1862 GCA_045121295.1 Candidatus Pelethenecus sp. | reverse complement strand
CTACTCAAAAATAGCAAAGCAATTTAATTGCGATGCAAGAACTGTAAAAAGGTATTTTTTAAACTGCCAAAACTTAAAAAGAAAACCAAGAGTTGTAGTAAAAGTTTTGGATGCTTATGAAGAATTAGTTATAGAAAAACTAGATCTTGGAGCAAACGCTTATTCAATCTTTAACTTTATTAAAAAACATGGTTATAAGGGGGGATATACAACGGTAAAGAACTTTTGCGCTAAATACAAAAATGATAAGCAGTATAAAGCGACAATAAGATTTGAAACTAATCCTGGAGTGCAAGCTCAGGTAGACTGGAAAGAGAGATTCAAATTAAAAAATAAAAACGATGAAATAATAGAAGTAAATATCTTTTTGGTGATATTAGGTTACTCAAGACTTAAGTTTTTGATGTTGACAAGAGATAGGACTCAAACAACAGTATTTAAAGGTTTATTAGAGTTTTTTAAGTACATAGGAGGAGTCCCAAAAGAGATGCTTTTTGACAATATGAGAACAATTGTTGATAGAAGCAGAACTCAGTTTAACAGAGCTCAGTACAATGAACGTTTTTATGCGTTCTCAAAAGACGCAGGATTTCTACCAAGGTCTTGTTTAGCATATAAGCCAAAAACCAAAGGAAAGGTTGAAGCGCTAGCAAAACTTACTGACAGATTAAAGGTATATAACGGTGAATTTGACAGTTACGAGGATTTGGAAAAGATTGTAAAAGAATTCAACGAGGAAATCAATAATGAGGTATCAGCAGCGACAGGAATGACGCCAAATGAGAGATTTAAAGAAGAACAGAGATATTTAAATCCACTACCAAAATTAGAAATTTTTGAAGAATACTTAAATTTACGACCAAATAAAAGAAAAGTAACTGCAGAATCACTAATAACCATAGAAGGAAAAAAATACTCTGTTCCACCTGAGTATATAAATTTAGACGTTTTTTATCAAATAACAAATGACAGAATCGTTATATATGATGAGTTAAATATAGAGATATGCACTCATCAAATAAGCGATAAAAAAATCAATTACAACGATGAGCACTATAAAACATTGTCGCAAATGACTTTAGATAACAAAGAAGTAATTGAAGCTGTGTGCGCAAGTAATTTGAGCATCTACGATAATATTTAAGGTGAAATATGAGTGTATATAACCGATTGCTAAATGAGCTAGAAGCTCTAGATTTAAAGAAAATGAAAGAGTTGCTGCCAACTATTTTAGATGAAGGTAGTAAGAGCAATTCTAATCTGAGCTTAATTGAATGTCTGCATAAACTAGCAAGTGCTGAAATTGATTTTAGAGATGATAGAGCTAAGAAAATAAACATTGTGGTTTCATCATTTCCTTTTGTAAAAACTATAAAGGATTTTGACTTTGACTATCAGCCTCAGATTAACAGAAATCAAATTGAGGATTTAATAACTCTGCGCTTTATGCAAGAACATAACAACATCGTATTTATGGGCTCTCCTGGAGTAGGTAAATCTCATTTAGCAATATCAATTGGAGTAGAAGCAGCTTCTCTTAGGTATTCAACGTATTTTATAAATTTCTCCACGTTAATGGCTAAGATTAAGAAGGCGATTTCGGAGCAAAGAATAGAGCAAGTTATAAAGCATTTTTTTAAATACTCTTTGCTGATAATTGATGAAATAGGATATTTGCCAACTGATAAAGATGCTTCTTATGTATTCTTTCAGCTAATAGCTGCTAGATATGAAAAGCGTTCTACTATATTTACTACTAATCAGCCATTTTCAAAATGGGGAGAGGTATTTGGAGATAGCGTTATCGCTTCTGCGATTGTAGATAGAATTGTACACCACTGTGAAATTGTAAAAATTACTGG
>JBGVFV010000013.1:0-3220 GCA_045121295.1 Candidatus Pelethenecus sp. | reverse complement strand
AACCGCAATGGAAAGAAGGGGAACACATTTCCCCTTCAACCCCATTAATTTCGATAAAAAAATACTACGGCTTTTTTATAGCCGTAGTTACTACATAAATTTTATAGCCTATATCTTTCCTACAAAGAATTTAACTTTCCTAAATAACTAACGAAATGAGAGGGTGTGTATAAAACACCCTCTTTATTTTTATTTATTGATAAAAAATATAAATAATTATTAAAAATAAATATTTATATGTTATAATTTTATAAATGCGATAAAGTTGGTCACACAATGTTAATATATCAAAACACTAAAGGTCCAAGGGCATTATCTAGATCAGTATTATATAAGCTTGAGATGGAAGAAAAAGAAACAGTCGCGTTTAGTGGTACAGCATATGAAACTATTTAAAACTTACCTACAGGTATTAATGTAGGTGTGGCTACAGCACTTGCAACTATGGGAGTACATGATACATCTATATTAATAAAGTCTGAACCAGGATATGTAGGAGATAGCCAATGTATTGATATTGAATGTGGTGATGAGATTAAAGCCCATTTAGATGTATATAGTAGAACTAGTGATATAGCTGGTTATAGTGTAGTAGCATTATTACAAAATTTATTAAGTCCAATAGTGTTTTAAGTGAGTGGTGTATAAGCATCACTTTTTATAAAAAAATAAAAAACATTACATGTACAATATAATGTACAACACATATGTTAATATTTAGTTGTAATAGGAGGTAAATGTATTATGGATTATAAAAAAATAATAGAAAATAAAGAATATGATTTTTTACGTAACAACCCAATATTAAAGGATAACTTAGTTTTTTTAGTTGTATATGGTAGCCACGCTTTTGGAACTAACATTTCTACATCTGATTTAGATATTAGAGGTGTTGTCTTAGATCGTAATACAGATTTATTAGGAATTACCAACTTTGAACAATATATAGATAATGAAACTGATACAGTTATCTATTCTTTATCTAAGTTTTTAAAATTAGTTAAAGAATGTAATCCTAGTATATTAGAAATGTTATTTTGTAAACCAGAACATTATTTATATGTTTCTCCTGTTGGAAAGAAGTTATTAGAAAATCGCCATTTATTTTTATCTCAAAAGGTAATTTATTCATTTGGTGGATATGCTAATGCACAATTAAATAGATTAGAAAATGCAATAGCTAGAGATAGATTAGATGATAAGTGTAAATTAGAACATATTAATAGAAGTGTTGAAAATGCTGCTTATTCTTTTGAGACAAAGTTTAGATTACCTGAAAATGCTATAAAGACATATGTTGGTTCATGGCATGAAGGTGATCAAGAAGAAATACTTGTTGATTTTAATATAACTCATTATCCCTTATCTAGATTAAAAAGTATGGTTGAAGAAATGTCTAATGTGGTTAAAGATTATAATTCAACAGTTGGTCAAAGAAACAAGAAGAAAGATATTCCTCATTTAAATAAACATATGATGCATTTAATTAGACTTTATTTAATGTGTAATGAAATGTTAGAATATGAAACTCTTCACACATACCGTGAAAGTGAACATGATTTATTAATGGATGTAAGAAATGGTAAATATATTAATGAAGATGGAACAGTAAAACCACAATTTTATGATTTGTTAAATGAAATTAAAAATAAGAATGAATATCTAAAGGCAACTACTAAATTACCAAAGAAAATTAATGAAGAAGATTATAATAGATTAGTTTTATCATTATACGGAGGTATCAAATGGAATTAATAATACCTAATTATGTTATTGATATTCAAAATCGATTAAAAAATTATAATTATGAATGTTATTTAGTAGGCGGATGTGTTAGAGATTCTATATTAGGTAATAGTGTGAAAGATTATGATTTAAATACAAACTGTGATATAGATACTATTAAACAAATATTTAATGATTATCCTATAATTAACAATAATGGAGAAAAGCATCAAACAATTACCTTACATGTATCAGGTGACAATGTTGAAATTACATCATACAAACACGCAGATAATGAACCAAATTCTTTATATTCAGATTTATCACATAGAGATATTACTATAAATGCTATGGCATATGATAATGAAGTTATAGATTATTATGGTGGATTAAATGATCTACATAATAAAATTATTAGATGTGTAGGAAATCCAATAGATAGAATTAAAGAAGATCCCTTAAGAATATTAAGGATACTAAGATTTTGTTCTAAACTAAATTTTGAAATTGAAAAAGAAACTTCTGATGCAATCCATAAAACATTTCATTTATTAAAAGGCATATCAAAAGAAAGAATTAAAGCTGAATTAGATGGAATATTGATTGGTAATAATTTAAAATATATTTTAACTAATTATAGAGATGTATTATTTGAAATTATTCCTGAATTAAAAGAAACTTACGGCTTTGAACAACATAATCATTATCATACAAATGATGTATTTACTCATATTACTAATGTATGTTGCAATACTGAAAATAACACAATATTAAGAATTGCAGCATTGCTTCATGATATTGGTAAACCTAAATGCTTTACAATAGATGAGAATAACATAGGTCATTTTTATGGACATCCTATTGTAAGTTATGATTTAAGTTTGAACATTTTAAAAAGATTAAAATACTCAAATGAAGAAATTGAAAAAATAACATATATAATTAAATACCATGATTCAACTATATTAATAAATAAAAAAAGTATTAGAAAGAACTTTTCTAATACACCTAACCATGATGAGGAATTATTTATGTTGTTAATTAAATTAAAAAATGCTGATTCTTCTGATCATACAATAAAAGAACTAATGGATGAAGATTCTGTTAGAGATATATTAAATCAAATTAAACAAGATAATGAATGCCTAAAAATTACTGATTTAGATATTGATGGTTATGATATGATGGAATTAGGTTACAAAGGTAAAGAAATAAAAGATAATTTAAATAATCTATTAGATGCTGTATTAGAAGAAAAAGTAGATAATACAAAAGAAGAATTAATTAAATATTTAAAAGAAAATGCCTAGAACGAACTAGGCATTAACATATAACCTGATTTTTAATAGTCAGGTTTTTCTTTGTATGACGGGCATGTCATAAGTCTAGGGTGAAAGTCCCAAGAGACGTTTTTGTCGCGAACTCGATAGCGACTTGCAAAGCGTAAACCAGTGATGGAGCGTGAAAAGAAGCAATAGCGAAATCGTGGCCCAAC
>JBGVFV010000012.1:0-2012 GCA_045121295.1 Candidatus Pelethenecus sp. | reverse complement strand
AGGATTTACCATAAATCCGGTAGATATACAATCAAATTTAAAACCTAAAGAATTCCATATGTCAACCGTTCTTTCCATATATTCAGTAGTATCTAATATATCAAATTTACCAAAATCTAATGTGTTCGAAACTAATGCAGTTGGTAAAGATGCAACTTCAATTCCATTAACTGATAGAAATGGAATCATTGCGGATAATGCTATTTTCCCTACACCAGGCATATCATTTACACAACATATCTTTTTACTTCTTAATTGTTTCATTATTGATTTTGCTAACTCTTTTTCATCCATAAAAAAAGCCTCCATATCTAATAAAATTCCTTAATAATTATATCTCATTTTGTAAAAAAAGTATAGATTTAATCTATACTTAAGTTATTCACTTTAATTTGTTTCTTTCTTTTGAATAATATGGTTAAATACTCTTTTAACATCTTTTTTATCTAAAAATGGATATAACGTACTCATTTCAACATCTTGATATTTTCCATTTAAGTATTCATCTACTAATTTTGATAAACATTCTTGAGATACAAATGGAGCTAATGCTAGTATAATTGGAACAATAATTTTTATTGTTCCAATTATACTAAGCATATTAGTTTATATTATATTTAGAAAGAAATCTTAATTATCTTACCTCTGGCAATTTGCTGGAGGTTTTTATCTTCTCTAATTAAGATATAATGTTCTAGTATTAATTATATAATAATTATTGTATAATATTAGTAAAGAAAAAACAGGATGGTGATATTCATGTTTGAATTATTAAGCAATCTATTAAAATTTCATAACTTGTCCGTTCATTGAACCGACACCAATCATACTATAAGCATATTTAAATGCTTGATAAGCCGCTTTATTTTTAGCCTCATTCTTTTTCTTGCTAATTTGAACGAATACTGAACCATCACCTAAATGACAAGTCACTTTCCATTCACCTTTTTCGTAATCAAATGTTTCAGTATAAGTTGGTAATACTGAGATAATACCTTTTTGTTTCATTTCAATTAATTTAGTTACAGCGTTTTCCAATGTCACTGTATTAGGATCAATAGTTTTCTTTTTACTATATGTTACACCATTTTCTTCTAAATACTTAATCATTAATTGAGCAGCTTTAGTTTCAGCTAATTTGTAATTAGTTTCTTCAATTCTTTTTACAAACAGAATATCTTTTGAATTAGATAATACTGCATCATAACCTTCTGGTCTTTCTCTCAATTCATACTTAATACCTTTAAATGCATTATTAGCATCTAAATTAAGTTTCTTTATTAATTCATTAAGTCTTGAAATTGGATTCTTAATGAAACATACTTCATCAAATGATAAATCTAATAATTTGTAAATCATATTACCTACAATTTTTAAATCTCTATCAGAGTCAAACCATACTGCACCAATTAAAGCTTCAAATAAATCTTCTTTAGCACTTTTATTCTTATCAACGCCTTGAACCATATCACCTTTGCTTAGTAATAAATATTTACTTAATCCTAAAATATCCATTCTAGCAGATAACATAGTTTTATCTGTCCAATAAGATCTAAAGTTAGTAAGTTCTTCTTGTGTTCTAGTATGCACATTACCTTCTTCATCGATTGTAGTGTGTTCTATTGATAAAGCATCAACAATAACATAGTTTAATACTGAGTCTCCATAGAACTCTAATTGTTCGTTAAAAAGTCCTTTTCCACCTTTCATACGTGTTTCTTCAGCGTATGAACTTCTTGAGAAAGCTTGTGATAATAAAGCTTTACTTTTAAATACATACCCTATCTTTCTCTCGATTTCTTTAATTGCTTCATTTGTTAACATAAAATCGATCCTTTCATCGACTAAGGAAAATAAAAGCCTGTCAAAAGAGGAAAGTTAAATTCTTTGTAGGAAAGATATAGGCTATAAAATTTATGTAGTAACTACGGCTATAAAAAAGCCGTAGTATTTTTTTATCGAAATTAATGGGGTTGAAGGGGAAATGTGTTCCCCTTCTTTCCATTGCGGTT
>JBGVFV010000011.1:0-25817 GCA_045121295.1 Candidatus Pelethenecus sp. | reverse complement strand
GGAAAGTTAAATTCTTTGTAGGAAAGATATAGGCTATAAAATTTATGTAGTAACTACGGCTATAAAAAAGCCGTAGTATTTTTTTATCGAAATTAATGGGGTTGAAGGGGAAATGTGTTCCCCTTCTTTCCATTGCGGTTTTATATTGTTATTATATTAAAAATATCCCCCTTTTGTTATAATGGAAGCGCCAACTATCACTATAAAAAGGAGGATAAAGATGATAGATATCATCACTTTAAAACGTCTTGAATTAGACCACTATGACATAGATTATGACAAATCATTTGAGACCTATAATCAAGACACTTATAATCATATCATAACTTTATATTTAAATAAAGAAACTAATGTTGTATGTCCAACATGTTATTCAAAAAATGTTAAATCTCGTGGTAGCAGAATGGTTAAGTTTAACTACTCTTCTATAAATGAAAGAAATGTAACAGTAAACCTTTATAAACACATCTATAAATGTCAAGATTGTGGACATTACCATACACAAAAAAATCCTTTTATTATGGAAGGTAATAGTAATTCCCTTACGACTGATTTATTAATTCTTGAAGCTTTAAAAGATAATTCAAGAACTTATACATCAATAGCTAAAGAATTCAATGTGTCACCAACATATGTAATGTACTTATTCGATAAAAAAGTTGATATCAAAAGACAAACATTACCATCTGTATTAGCTATTGATGAAGTATATTCTAGAAAATTAACTAAGACTAAGTATTGTTGTGTATTATATGCTCCACATTATAGAAAGATTATCGATGTATTAGATTCTAGATGGAAAATTAATCTTATAGATTATTTTTCTAGAATTCCTAATGGCGAAAAAGATAAGGTATTATACGTAAGTATCGATATGTATGAAACATATCGAGATGTAATAAGGTTATGCCTTCCATGTGCTTGTATATGCGTAGACAGTTTTCATGTTATAAAACAATTAAACTTCTGCTTTCAAAAAATAAGAATACGTATTATGAAACGATATGAAAAATTCAAACATCAACGTTCTAATTTCTATTGGCTATTAAAGAAATATCCAAAGTTTCTTTTAGCTGACGTTTCTAATTTACCTGATGGATATATAAAAGTTTCTAAAAACGGAATGACTATGTCTAAATATCAAATCATAGATTATTGCTTATCAATTGATGATGAATTAAAACTTGCTTATGATCTTAAAGAAGCTTATAGAGAATTTAATTTGACTGCGGATATACATAACGCCGAAGAAAAACTTGATGAGTTAATATTAAATTTCCAAAAGTCCAAAATTAGTGAATTTATACCGTTTTGGAAAATGCTTAAAAACTGGAAATATGAAATAATAAATTCCTTTACTAGATATAATGGTAAAAGAATATCTAATGGTTCTATGGAACGTATAAATCGTAGTATAAAAACACTTTATCACATTTCTTTTGGATCTAAAAATTTTGAGAGAATTAGAAATAGAATAATGTATACTTTAAATGATAATTCAACTATTTTAGGAACAAGTAAAAAGACTACAAATAAACGAACTGGAAAGAAAAGAAATTCTTATAAAAAATAATTAAGAAAATAGTGATAGTTGGTTGTTTCTTTCCAATAAAAAAAGCGTATTTTAAACCGATAATTTTCGGAAAAATACGCTTTATTTATTTTATCATTTCCTACATCTGTTTATAGGTCACCCTACAAACTTTTTATAGCTCGATTTTGATTAGTACTACTTATAATTTAAAGTACCGTTATTTAAATTATTTCTTATTTCCAAATTATAGCTTCTATGCCAGCATCATTAAAATGCCAATATACATCTATTTCCATAGGAGCTTCTTCCATATAATAATAAATTCTAGAACTAATAATATCATTTCCTAATCCAATTTCAAGTGAACTAAATTCATGTGATTGACCTAAGAAATACAATTTAGTAGTATCTAAACCAACTAAAGCATATGAACCAATTTTTTCTTTAGAAATAATTGTTGTATAGAAATAATATGAACCTTTATATGATAATGTTCCATTTGCATATAATGGATTTGCTGTTAAATTATCAAAGTCAATTTGAGTCCAGTGATATGTTTTACCAGAGTATCTAACAACTTCTATTTCTGTATGCTCAAATGCACCATGGCCAACTGTTTTTAATTTGTCATAAATGTCGATATATCTTAAATTATCACAACTTGAAAAAGCATAACTTTCAATTGTTTCTAAATTTTCACTTAAATCTATCATTGGTAATGATTGACAATAATCAAAAGCGTTATTTCCAATTATTGTAATAGAATCAGACATATTAACATAATTTAAATTAATACAATATAAGAATGTACTATATGGAATTTCTTTAAGAGTTCCTTCGATTGATACTTGTTCTAATGTGTAATATGAAGCAAATGCTTCTGCAGTTAAATATTTAGCATTAGTCACATAAACTGTTTTAATCTTAAATTCAGTACCAATACTACTATCATAAATTCCAAAATAATTCAATCTAGCATTTTCACTATCATCAATATTACTTCCTAAGAAAGGAGTAATTAAATTTACTAAAGAATAACAATTAGTTAAGATACCTCTTTCAATTGTTTCTACAGTATTTGGAATAGTAAAATTAGTTAATGAAACTTGTTCAAAAGCATTTTCTCCAATCTTTTTAATACTAGAAGGAATTTCAATTTCAGTAATATTTCTACATAATGCTATAAGACCTGCTGGAATTTCAGTAATTGATGATGGAATATTAAATTCTGTAAAAGCTTTACATCCATAGAACGCAAAATCACCAATTGAATTTAATGATTCTGTTAATTCAAATTCTTTTAAATTATAACAATCATAAAAAGCATAATTTCCAATTGACTTAACTTCTTGTTCATAAGTAATTGTTTCTGCTAAAACTCCATAAAATGCACTCTCAGCAATTACATCTTGTAATGTAATAGTTATATTCTTAATTGGATTTTCATGAATCTTTTCAGATAAATAAGTTATTGTATCTGGACTATCAATATTTTTACCTAAGAATGGTAATACAAGAGTTTCAATATTTCTACAATTAATTAAAGCGTCTTTATTCATTTCTATTAATGTATCAGGAACAACAAGCTCTTTAATACTTGAATAACCTAAACTAACTATCTTAGTTATATCATTAGGGAAAACAATATTATTTGTTTTTTCATCAATATTAAGAACCTTACCAGTAGTAATTACTAACTCATCAATAAGTGCAGCTCCACAATCTGCATAAACAGTATCATCATTTAAAGTAAATCCGGTAAATGGAATTTCTAGATAATCTAATTCTATTCCATAATCGATATATGTTTGATTTATTCTTTCTGTTTTATCTGATATAATAACTGTTTTTAATGCTTTTAAACCTTCAAAATGATGATAAGATATTTCTACAGCATTCGTTAATTTAATATATGATAATTTATCAAATCCTGTAATTCCTCTCCAAGCTAAAGATTCAATATCTCCAACAATTAACTTTTCTAATGATGGATTATTGTTCATATATTCTAAATCAACTTTAGCATCTATAAATTCAAAATGTTTTAAACTTGGTAAATTATTAAATACTCCAGCGCCAAAATCAGTTAATTCAGGATTTACAACTATCTTAGTTATTTCATCCCCCATACTAGATTCCTTAAATACATCACCTTTTAGTACATCAATGATTGATGGCATAACAATTTCAGTATCCGTACCAATATACTTTGTTACAATTACTTTGTTCATATATAAATAGTATTCCCAATCAACTAGTAAACTTGAATCGAATTCTATTTCTTTATAATCTGCAATAAATGTAATATCTTCAGTAACTTCTACATCATTAGCAGTCTCACCGTTATATAACCAGCCATTAAAATAATAACCATCTTTTAAAGACATGTAATTTGGATCTGTATTTAAATTCAACCATTCACCTTCAACTATTTTAACAGGTTCAATTGGTTTTCCATTTGTTTCAAATGTTACTGTACATACTTTCTTCCATTTAGCTGTTAATACAATATTAGATGTTAATGCTAAATTACCATAATATGGTGTACCATTATATAACCAACAATCAAACATATAACCATCTTTAGTAGCTATAGGAAGTGTATAAGCTTCATTTTCATATACAATTAAATCAGCTACTTGTTTACCACCAGTTACTTCAAATTCTATGATGTAGAATTTTTTCCAAACTGCTGATAAAGAAATGTTTTCATTTACAACATTACTACCAAAATCCCAGAATTCTGATTCATATTGCCATCCAACAAAATCATATCCATTTTTTTCTGGTATAAAGTTATCTATAAATAACCCTTTAGGTTGATGAATTTGTTTTACTACATCACCAAAAGAATTAAATGTAATATAAACCCAATCACTTTTATCTAGTTCCCAAGAAGCTTTTAATGTTATATTATCTTCTACTACATCAGATGCAAAATCCCACATAGCTCCATTTAAAGTCCAATAATTAAATAAATAATTTTCTTTTGTTGGATTAGGAATATCTGTAATATGAGTACCTTCTAAAACTTTAATACTTTCTATTAAAGAACCACCATCTGTATCAAAAGTAACTGTATAATAAACCTCTTCTTTTTTCCAACTTCCATATAAAGTAATATCTTTATAAATTGGATTATCCATTGGCCATAAAACGTCATTTGAGTCTTTCCAACCTAAGAATTCATGTTTTTCCATAGTAGGGTTTTCTATATCAACTAAAGTTGAACCTTCTTGAACTCTTAGCTCAGTAGGAGCATCCCCATTATTAGGAACTAACATTACAGTATAATACTTTATTTCTGGAGTCTTAGATACTTCTTCCCATTTTGCATATAATTTTATATCACCAGTCAAGAAATTATTAAAATCAAATAAAGAACCATCTTCTAAATACCAACCTAAAAAGATATATCCATCTCTTGTAGGTTTACTTGGTTCCTTAACACGTTCATCATGTCTTACTGTTTGATTCTTTATATTAGAATCACCTGTATCATAAAATTCAACATTATAATGAAATACAATTTGTTCATAAGTCGCAATTAAATAAATACTTTCAGTAATTTGAGTAGCAAAATCAAACAATTTTCCTTCTTTATACCAACCTAAAAATTGATGGTCTTCTTTTTCGGGATCAGTAGGAACATCAACAGTCATACCATCTTCTACTTCCACATAAAATTGTTCAGAACCATTATCAGGATCAAATGTTACTCTATGTATTGTTTTACTTTCTGTTGCAGCAACACAAGATGTAATCAAAAAAAGACTACCTAATATTATAAATAAACTAAATATTTTACGCATATTAACACCTTCTTACTAAAAGTATATCATAAATTTATAATTTTAGATTGTAAAAGTTCGCTTTCTTTACTTAAATCTTTAAGTTTTCTTTCTTCTTTTGATTTATCTATCCAACCTTTAGTACTCTTATTAATAATCCATCTTTACTTTTAGTATAAACAAAAACTGTTTGTCTTTTATTATCTATCATTTACACCCTCCTATTAAACCTTTAATTAAGGAAGCTATAAATACTATTGGTAATATTAATATGTATAATATAACTATAAAAAACTTTTTCATAAACATTTCTCCTTCTATGTATATTTCTTCTATATTGTAATTATAGTAAAGCTATTGTATAAAATTTTGGACATATAAAATAAAAAAAGAGATTTTTTAAAAAATCTCGTTTTTTAATTTGTTTCTTTAATACATATTTTCTTGTACACATTTTTAATAAATTCATCATAATTACTAAGTACATTTAATTTACCTAGTCTACTCAAAATAACAAATATACCTGCTGATCTAGCTTGACAATTATAGGACTTTTCATGATTAAATTCAATATCTGTAAAAATATCATAACCTAAAATTTGATCAGCTAATTCTTTATTCTTGAAAATAGCACAGCAATAAATCCAATCATAAAAAGCTGTAACTGGTGTATTAGAATATATTTTATTGTTCAACTTAAATTTTGTTAATTTCCCACTATCCCTGATTCTTTCATCCTTTTTTGCTTCAATTGGTGATACCATTAATAAATCTTTATAAGGACCACCTTGTTCAAAAACCTTAGAAGATTGGAATATATTTTCTACTGATACAACATTGTTGTTGAATTTCACTTTCAAATTAAACGCACTTAGATTTACACCTAATCTGTTAGGTGATTTACTAGATATCTCAAGAATATTCCCTTTATATCTTTTCTTAATTTCTTTATGGAGTGAGATAATGCTTTTTTGCTTTTGTGAAATTGAGAATCCATTAAAACAGGTAAATTCCAATTCCTTTTCAATTAATTTGTTATCATCTATAATGAAAATCAACCTTTTAGCCATTGTATTCACCTCTAATAAATTCTTCTCTAGATTTAAAATAGTCAGGATTAACATCACAATCAATGCCATATGAATTTAATAAATCAACATATCTTTCATACACATCTATTGTTTTAAAAATAACTCTTTTGATATGTCTTTTATTTATCATTGCATTTATTAATATTTCAGCTTGATCGTGAGTAGGGTATTTTAATGGTAATTCTTCTTCTCTATTAAAAGGTGAACTAGGGACCCCATAAATATACTTATATCTAGTTGGATTCATCTTATAATATGAATCGTCAAACATGCTTACTAATGCTTCATAATCACTACTTATTAAAGTATCTGATCTAGCAGCATTATATTTAGAAAAAGATACTTTATTAAAAGCCGCTGCTTTTTCTAATAGATGCGCATCATATTCTATAATACAATAGTTTAATTCATAATCCTGATTTTCTTTAGTATTCATATATCTTGTATTAGGAAAGCTAATGGACAAGCTTACACAATCTAATTTCCCATCTAATCTTGATTCATCATTATGTAAATACGATAACCCCTTATGCTTAAGGTGTGTTACTGGCATTAAATCATTTTCTAAAATACTTTTTAAATTTAAAACATTAGTGAAATGATATAAATCAGTTATATTGTGCATTTCAATAAAAGCTTTAACTTTTTCTGAAAATACTAAATTTAGTTTTTTTACATTTTCGTTTATTTCATGATTCTTTTCGAAATAGTTAGGCACTATCATAGGAGATTTAACAACTTCTCCGTCCACTAAAGTCAATCTACACATTTGTTTATATTTTATAGCATTCACTAAATCACTTTTACTTAGAAAAAGTTTTTTACCAAAACTTTCAAAAGCATAGAATTTATTATCTCCATTTTCTAATGTTAATTCTAGATCAATAAAATCATTTTGTTCATCAATAATTATTGAGCTTATTTTCGCATTAATTGTATCTGCTTCATTACTAATAACAACGTTTGTTCCTTCTTTAATAACCATAAAAAAAGCCTCCATTTCTATAACTGTCTTAATTATAGAATAGGAGACTCATAATCAAAATGAACCTATGGTTCAAAATCTACTTAGATAAAATTTTCGAATATTCTTCAATCATAATGCTAATAGAGTTCTTACATAGTTCTATGATTTTATTTTTAAGATCACTTATATTAACATTTACAGAAGTAAGGTTATTATGAACAAAATTATTAGAAGTTCTATACCCTTTATCATAAAAATAATATAAATTAGATGCATTTGCGACATCTCTCATTGTATATTTAAAATCATGTCTAGTAGTATCAATTACAGATTCTAAATATCCATATTCAAGAAAACCATCGGGTTTTCCTAAACAATATTTTTTGACTTCATTTATATCAATTTTACAAACCTTTTTACCAATAAATTTATCATGTTCAACATATAGATCAACGATTTGTTTATTCTTTAAAACGCTCATCATAATTAAATATGTTTCTAGATATTTTCTAAAAATGGTAAAAGCATCTTCTGGATTATCAATTTGAAGCAAAGCATTAATTGATTTAATATTTCCTATTAGACCATTATATTGTTTAATCAATATATATAAATATCTTTCATTTTTGAAATAACTATTTAATCTATTAATATTTATCTTTAATGATTCTAGAAAATCACTCATCTTTATTATTTCATCATTCATCTTTTTCTCCATCTGATGAAATTGTAATGTAATTAGCCTCTTCAGAGCCAGAAAGATACAAAATCAAACAATACAATTCATCCCACATATTATATAAATTGGCAGGTTTATTCTTAGCTACCATCCTATATTTCATTCTAACTTTAGGTTTTTTACCATCCGGCCATATTTTTTGAGCATCCATATAATGTTTATTAAACTCTTTAAGATAATGAATTATTTCGTTTGCCAATCTCCCACCAGGCTTTAACTCTTGGAAATAAACACTTTCTCTTACAAATAAGAAAGAAAATAATAACTCAATTATAAAGCGAGCTAAGAATACATTTTCCTTTGGATTATTATAGAAACTATCAAACTCTGGATCTCTATTAAAACAAAACTTATAAGTGGATAAATACTTCAATGTACTAACCATGAAATTAAGTAATTCAGTTGTATAAATAGGATTCGTTTTTGTGATTTCAGCAAAAAATAGATGTTTACATGAAGTTCCTGAAGTTAATCTGTCTAAATAAACACGTGGCGTTGGGGTTTGCATATAATCAGTATTCTTAGAAAATTTAACAAGCGTTTCTAAGGCATTATTTATTATATCTTCATCATCAGGATGAAAACATAAATATCTACCATAAGATGCAGAAGGGCAATTCAATCTTCCGTCTAAGAATGAATTTTTGTCTTGAGTAAACGTAATAATTGCCTGTTCCATCATATAGATATCTGCATAGTATCTTTTAAAATTCTCGTTTTTTTTCTGCTTAATAACTTTTTTAATAGTTTCAACAGCATTTGTTGTAGAAATATATTCTAGCAATGGCTCGTTATAAGAGTAATCATAGCAAACCAATTTTTGATAATCATTGCAAGCAAATTTTACAGTTCTCATAAAATCGTCATATCTTATGAAGTTATATGTATACAATTTACTTATACTATCTATTCGTGCCTTAATTTTTTCAAATTCTTCCAACGCTCTTTCAGGCGTATACTCAACATCCTTCATTAAAGGATATATAAGATCTTGATTGTATATTGCTTTTTCCCATTCTACGATAATTTTTTTAAAAGGCGCTTCAGAAGAAATTGGAACAAAGCTTAATTCATAACTATTTTCAGAACCAAAACAATATTTTAGTTTTAATTTTACCTTAACATCTTTTTTTAATGGGAAAGATGGATCCTTTAACTTAGCAACAAAAGACATGTTTTGTTCACCAACGAAGGATTTATTTAAAGGTAAAATATATTCTTCTTCTCCAGCTTGTAAAGTAAATTCTTCAAATATATCAAAACCAATCGTTTTACCAATGATATTTTCACATTCTTGATTATCTACTAATTGTAAAGTATCAAAATAACCATTATTAATGATTTCTAAACTTAATTTAGGAAGTATTTCATACCAAGCAATCTTGTTGCTTATAACTCGTGTTTTAATTGTTTCAGCACCAATTAATAACATTTTATTGCTTATAATATGGTTATCACAAATTTCATATAGAAAATCCGGAATAATATATATAGAATTTTCCAAAGGATATGTCTCCATTGCTAAATTCATTCTATAAGTAAATTCACTAACGCATTCTTCAAATAGTTCTTCATCAAAATAAATATAATGATACTCATGGTCATAATAATTTCCTTCAATAAGAATTTTCTTATCTGTACTTTTTTTAAGTAAAACATTAAATAGCTTACCACTATCTAATAGGTCTACTCTAATTTCTCTTGGATACTCAATGTCATATTTTTCTTCAAATAAATCGATATAGCAATTTAAAAATTCCTTTTCAGTATATTTTTCAAAGAAAAGTGGTAAATCTACAGGTCCACAATGTACAAAAAGATCATTTTTTCTTTTTAATTTTGAAACATAAAATTCTCTACCTGTCATATCTACAACATAAGAGATATTATCTTTATCAGTAATAGTTTCTCCTGCTAAAATAGATCTCCAAACAGGATAGCTCTTTGGGAATGCAGAAGAATATTTTCTTCTGATATCTCTTGATGAAAATTCATCAAATGTATCCTTTATATCATATATAAGTAAGTCATTAGTATCTAGGTTAATTGTTTTTTTAATAGTTGATAAAACGTATGAGTAATCATTATCAAAAATACTATTTATATATAAATTCTGAGCATTTGAAAAATAAAGAGATTCAGGTTTTACATCTAATACATGTGGCATGATAATATGTGGATTAATTTTATTTTCATTAGAATAAATTGAATTATCATATGAATTTATGCTCGCGAATAAAGGTGTTATTTTTTCTTCTTCAATTTCTTTTTCTACTTTTAAAGATATATTAAATAACGAACATAATTCATCTAATATTTTTTTAGTCCCCATCAAGTCAGCATAGGAAGATGTAAATGTTTCTGAATCTAAAGATAGTTCAAAATACATACCTCTATGTTCTACATTTTTATCTTCATTATACTCACATGTAATAATAATTTCTTTTTCATCAGTTAATTCAAATACGTTATCTCTAATAGAATACTCGCTAAATAATATCGTCATCTCATCATTGATATTAAATGTAATTTCATTTATTTTATCATCAGAATATTTATAAACTATATAATCATCTTCATCTTTAAATAAATTACTATGCTTATCAATGTATTTGTATTCATTTGAATTTACAAAGCATAACATAATTAATTTATATAAGTACTTAAAATAATCCATATTATCTGATATGTCTGGTTTAATAGTTTTTATCTTTCGGTATGTTTCCCAAATACTATGATAATCTACATTACCAATTAATGTATTATTTGGTGAACTATGTTCCTTTTCCATTACATCTTCAAATACATCTTTTACTGTTTGCTTAAATTTATTAAGTTCCATTTTAAGTCTTTTAATATGTTCTTTAGATGCTTCTTCACTGAATACATTAGGGTTATTTGCCATAAATTCAAATTTTGCCAACATCAAATTATATATTTGTTTAAAATATGTTTTAGTTACTTGATTCTCTTTTGTATCATTGCTGAAACGTTTAACAGTAGATAAAATCTTTGACGAGTTAGCTAACTTTTCTTTGATGGTTGATCCTGGTTTAGTTCCTAACCATTTAAATGTATTTGAATCAATTGTTTTTAATTTTTCTTTTCTAATTAATTGTTTTTCTTTTACTATTTTATTTTTAGGATTATTTAATATTTTTTGTAAATGTGAGCTTGAAAATGAATAATAATCATGGATGTCATCATTAATATATCCAAGAACACAATCACATGAAGACATTAATTTCTCAAATCTAAAAAGATAATTTTGAGAATAATCTGAAAGCACAGTGTTTTTTATAGTATCCTTTTTGGACAATTCATTATAAATATGCTTGGAAGTAAAATATGTAATACTTTCAGGCGTTATTTGGTTGTTATCATCTAAAAATATTTCATAATACTTATTCCTAATCATATTTATTCCTCCATTTCTTGATACTCGTCATTTAAATATAAAGCAGAATCCCATACAAATGTACCAGTTACAGACTGCATTGCATTTTTGTAATCAGGGATTATTGTTAATAAATTGTTATCTTCTAATACCTTTAATATCGGATCTAAACAATTTTCTCTTTGATAACCATCTGCATCTATACCTCTTAATTTTGGCATTACCTTATGGACTAATGCCTCTTCAAATGCATATCGCAATGCTTTAGTTCTCTTTTCCTCGTTTTCTTCATATTTTAAGACAAGAGGATGAGAAATAATATAATCTTCAATAGATTGCCATACACGATGACCTAAAGCTCTATTAACAGATTTTAATTTATTATTAATATCCATTACTACTCTTTCGAATTCTTCACGTTCTTCTTCAGTTAATTCATACTTATCATCACCCCAAAGATTCCATTGATGTTTTGAAATCTTAGCACTATCAACTGAAGATTTATTTCTTTGATATCGTTCGAATTTTTCTGGTCTAGGGAATGAAATTACATTGCCACGGTCTATTACCTTGTCTGATAAAGATTTAGTAGTTTCATCTTCATTCATAGTTCCAACCCATTTAACATTTTCAGTTAAACATACTTTATATTTTTCATTACCAGCACCTAAATCAACTTCAAAGAAAACATCTTTATTTTCTCCACGTCTTTCCTCAAGCTTAGATAATAAATCACTAAAATATAATTCAATATGTGCCAAGTTCATTTCATCTAGTAATACTATTAACACTTTATCCGATAAATCTACAATGCTATCAGCAGTTGCTGAAGTAGATTTATCCTTTTGGAAAGATACTAATGCACGTAATAATGTTGTTGCATTAAATCTCTTTTCAATGCTATTAAAATATCCAAAAAGTGATTGTGGACTATCCCAGTCAGGAGCTACCGGAATTGAAATGAAATATAATCCACCAAATTTTGAATATAATTGAGGAAGTTTTGATTTACCTGTACCACTTACCCCGGCTAAAACAGTTAAAGGAGACATATCGCTTGTTTTAAGTGAAGTATGGAAGGAATAAAAAAGTCTTCTTGAAAATTTAAATCCTGACTTCTCACAATTTTCGATAATTCCTTCTAACCATTTAATTTCATCAACATCATATTTAATCTCTTCTTTATTTAAGAATTCTTGAATAGGAGTTTCTATTGCCTCCGCAGCAATTACACTAGTCTTAGTGTTATTAATTCTAGATTCTAGATTTTCTACTTCTTCTTGAAGAGAAGCCAGATATAGTCTTTCTGTTTTAATTTGAGTTTCTAACATTTCATTTTGAAATTTTAAAGATTCAACATTTGAATTATCAGCTTTTAATTTTACGATTTGAGCATCTTTGTCAATTAAAGAGTCTGTTAATCTTCTATTTTCGTTTTTAACTGTTTCATATAACGCTGCTTTTTCTTTTAAGTCATTTATAGTTTCTTCAGTTTCAGCACCATATTTCTTTTGCATTTTTGCTATTTGCTGTTTTAAATATGTATTTTGACTTAATATTTCTGCTTTTTCAATGCTTTCATTAGAAGATACATCGTTTAATAAAATTTCATAGTCTTTGGAAACTTTATTATATCTACCTAAATATTCTTCATACATTTCCTTATAATGATCAGCTTCATTTTTAATGTTATTATGCTCGTCAGAAACACGCATAGATACTATTTTTTCTATTGACTTTTCTTTAAATTCTAATCTTTTTTCTTTAGCTTTTATTTCTGCCTCTAATGAATTTAAATTTTCATATTTAGAAATTTCTGCTGAATATTTATTCTTTGCTGCAGTTAAGTCATCAATTTGATTTTGTATCAATTTTCTTTGAGTATTTAATTGATTTTTGTGTTCTTCTACGATTTTTTCAACAGCAGCATTTAGTTCTTTTTCATTGAATTTAACACTATCAACTAATAATGTATTTTGTATATGATAATTTTGTTTTATTTTTTCTAATTCTTTGTTAATAGTAATTAATATCGTTTTTTCTACTTCTTCTTGTTTTTTCGCTTTATACCCTGCAACCTCAACATCTGCAGCAGCCTTTTTTTGAGTTTTTTCTGTTGTTAATGCTGCTAATTCTTTTTTAGCTATAGCAATATTAGAAATTAAAGTTTCATACTCGTTATTTTTAGCTATGATTTTTTTATCTTTTTCATCTAGAATATACTTAAGCTGATCATCTAATTTATCCATAGCATCATTATGCTTTTTTTCTAACTCTATTTTCAACTTTTCAAGATTTTTGACTCTTTTCTCACGTTCTCTTAATTCAACTTCTCTTTCATCTGCGGTTTTTCTTGCTGCCATTATATCCCTCCTACTTTTCCCAATTTATTATTTTTTCAGTTTTCAAAATATTACTAACTAGTTCAATTACATCATCACATATAAAACTAGCTTGTTTAAAATTAAAACCGTGTTTTTGTTGATGAAATCTATCTAAATACATTATCTCAGTAATAGTAACAAATAGATTTGATATTAAATTAATATTTTTTCTAATCAGATCTTCTATAGCACTATTAGTATAGGCACACACTAAAATGCCTTGAATTTTTATTCTTAAATTAGAATTATTAAATCCTTCTATAAAACTACGTTCCAAGTTATTTCTTGAGTTAATATCTACATTTAATGCACCTATTATTTCATTCCCAATTTCTTCATGTGTTTTTGTATTAAAACCCAATCGCTTAATAAACTCTAAATATTTATCAGCATCATCAAAATGCTCTTGACTTAATTTTGTATCTTTTATTTTATATGATAGTACGAAATTATTAACGATATACTTTGCTAAATCTTCAACAACAGCTCTGGCTTTAGCAAGATAATCAGGACTTTCAATAATAAAATTATTATACATACTTAATAATATAATTTTTAAAGTTGTAATTCTTTCATTTGTAGTATTAAACATCTTAGGTCCAATTTTTTGTCTCAAATATTCATATGGATAAGAATAATCCATTGATTCTTTTTGACTTGAAACATACTCATTATAAGTTTTTAAATTTAATTTATACCCAAAAGCCATTTCCATTATTTCAAAAAGTAAATCTACATATTCTTTTGGAGTAGCCATAGATACTTTAGTAGAATGTCTACTAGCATCTCGTTCATCTCGTTTAAAAACATACATCATATTAATAAATGATCTACCATCATAAATACTGTTTGAATTAATATGTGTTTTACTAGTGATATAATATGGGATTTTATTAAAAAAGTAATTGTCATCATTTTTAGCAACTATTAAATTCCAAGATATACATTCAGCTATTTTAGCTGACATAGGATTATTTATTGCTTTAATTAAATTTTTCTTTGAAATTGAAAATAATTTTTCCGAATCATAGTTAATATTAAACCCTTTGTTTTCGGCTAACTCTCCTAATAACTTTACGTTCATATTTCTATCATTACATATATAGTTTACATCATTTGACTTAGCATTTTCTAATGCAGCCTGATATAAAACCTTCTCAAACATATCAGTTAGGTTAATTATCGCATTTTTGGCCGCATCCATCTTTGAATATAATCCATCATAAGTAGCATCAACTTTATCAAAGCTTAAACTCCTAATTACTCTAATTAATGGATCAATAAACATTTCATGTGCAGGTTTAATAGGTTTTGTAAATAAATCATTCTTTATCATTGAATAAAGAATTTGATTTTCTGCTTCATTATTTTTACCTTTACGTAATTCCATTAATGAGTTAATTACTTCAATAACCCCTACATTATCATATTGGTCGAAGAAAAATTTTTGTAAATAACTATCACTTTCAAGACTAATCGGATTAATAACTTGCCATCTACTAGAATTATGTTCATCGATAACTGTTTCGATATATCCAACTAAATCATAATGTTTTTTGTCAATTTCTAAAATCTCAGCATCTATAAAGTGTTCCTCACTATCTCTAGATATAACACTTTCTTTTAAAGAATAATCAGAGACAAAAGAAATATCTCTACCAATCATTCTTTTAATATTTTCTTCTTTTAAATCCGTATTAGCACCTTTTACAATTATAGGAGTGAATTTTTTCACATCTGTATATGCCAAGTTTTTAATTTCGATAATGTTACCTTTATTCCTACTAATAACTATATCTGAACTATCACATTTTTGAGGAAGTAAAACTCCTCTATTATGATCATAAAAAACATAACACATTCTGGTTACAGTCTTTTCATAATTGTTTTTTAATACTTCTATAATTTCAGGACAAGGCTTACATTTTTCATCAATAAATTTTTTTAACATTAATTCACTTATAATTAATTCTACTAAATCCTTATCAATCATAAGCATCTCACTTATTTCAGAGCTTGTATAAAAATCTCCTGCTAATAGGCTTAACACAGCTCTCTCAAAATGATTTAGCTTTGGTTTACTACCACTTGTTATAATAACTTTTATTGGTGAGACCGGTATAGAATAAAATGCTTTGAACTTAACTTTTTTTGTCTCTTGGCTTGAAATATTTTTGTTATAAATAGTAAATTTACTCATGTAATCCAGCCTCCTTACATTTTGTTGCTATTTCATATAAGCATGGCACATGTGTTTTTGCCTTTGAATAAGTAAATACATTTTGGTCACCCACACATATTAACAACTTCATTTGACGACTAACTGCAACATTAAGTAAATTTTTCATTACTAATCGGCTATAAGCCTCTTTATTACATGATGCAAGATTCTTCAAATCAAAAGTATAAGTCATAGATAAATATACAACATCAAATTCTTTACCTTGGAAAGCATCAACAGTTCCAACTAAAATATTTAATCCTAAATAGTTCCCAACTGGCTCATCATGTATATCAATAATACCATTCTTTCTTAATTCATCTTTAATGGTTTGAACTTGGTCTTTATAGAAAGTAATAATACCTATCGATTCTTTATTGTAAGAATCATCATTTAAGGCTTCTTTAATATGTAAAGCAATTCTTTTAGCTTCAAGTTCATTTTTTCTGGATGATGAACCTGGATTTCTATACACTTCTCCATCATTATAAGGTACATCTATCCAATATAAATATTTGTCTTTTAATCCTAAATAATTATGAGTAAACTCACTAGCAGGACGTGGTGAATTAAGTCCACCTTCTTCTTGATAAAACTCACTTACAATATTCCCTAATTCAGGATGCATACGGAATTGACTATTTAAAGTTATAACTCGCTTATGTCCATCCTTTTTTTCTAATTCACGAGCTTTATTTATTAGCATTTGAAACATAGTAACTTTGAAATATTCTTCTAATTTCTCACTTATATTTTCAGAATTAATACCTTTTTCGATTTCTTTAATAATATTTTCATTTACTATATTTGGTAATTGTTTATGGTCACCTACTAATATTATTCTTCTTTTAGAAATAGACATCGGAATAAACAAATCTAATGGTGAACTTGTTGCTGCCTCATCAACGAATACATTATCAAAAGATAAATCCATATCAGAGTTCCAAACCTTAACATCATACATTGTTTTTGATACCGTTTGTTGGTTAGTTGCTCCTAAAACTCTAGTATAATGCATAAGTGTATCTTTAATAAGTGATGGATTTTCAGATAAACTATCAATATATTCTAAAATCGCTAATTGTTTTCCTGAACGCTTAGTTAATCTTTCAGCTTTAACAGTTTCTATTAATCCAAATAAATATTTTGCAATTTCAACCTTTTGTGTATTTGAGGTAAATATTTCTGGCACTTTTCTATACTTAACTATAAGCTCTCTTCTAACCTTTTTCAAGCCATCAAAATCAATCTTATCTGATGAATATAAATCAATAATTTGATCTATTTCACTATTGAATTTCGAATACATTTTCATTACTTCAAGATTAATAAGAACATTATCCCCATCATCTTCAAATGCTTCTTTTGAAAGTGGTAACGAATATAGAGTTTCTACAAACATCTCCTCTTCAGGAGCAAAATTATTTGTTTTATTTCTCAAGTCCAAAATGAACTTATCTAATGTTCTTTGAACTTCGTTTTTCGCTGTAAACAATTCTAAATTTTTCACTTTATTTAATAATTCTATTGTTGATTCAATAGAATTATTAAAATTAATGTAATTTGTATATATATTATACAATTCAGTATACTGTGAATCGTCAACAGTTAAATCCTTATATTTTTCTGTTAGCCTATCTAATAATTCATCAATATATTTAATTATTTCTGGTTCAAATTTATCTGAACCATCATCTTTTCCACTATCACCAACCTTAATAGATGGTAATCCATATAATTTAACTTTTTCTAAAATGTTATTAACTGTTTCGTGTCTAAAACCAGAAAGTAGATTACTTCCTGAAATGTTTTGTTTTTTTGCAATAGCATTTATTTGAGTGACAGCTTCTGAAATAATAGTAGTTTTCCCTGTTCCTGGTGGACCTTGAATAATAGCTATATCAGGTGTATTACAAATAATATTAATTGCTTCTAACTGATTTTGTGTCAGATTTTTTCGTTTTAATAAAGAGTAATCAAGTGATACATAATCACTTTCTGGAGATGGTTGAGGCTCGTTAGTAAACCATGTGAACATTTTTGAAATACCAGCATGTCCCGTTATAATTTTCTCTTTTGCATTTTTTCTTCTTTCATAAGCTATTGTATTACCTAATAAAGATAAACAAAAATATCCATGACCTTTATTTTTGTATTTTTCTACAAGAATTGGATCAGGCTTTCCATCTTCACCCTTCATTAAAATAGAAATAGTTTTTTCTATATAATCTATTTTATTTTCTGTAAATATCGCAGTTGTAATATCATTATTAGTAAACATATCCTTTTGAGCTTTTTTGTATGCTTCTAGATCTTTTGTTTTACATAAAGCAATAATAGATTCATTTCCGATGGTAATCATTTGTTCCTTAAGCTTACACGCTTTATCAAAATCTTCTTCTGTATCAAAAAAAACTTTTAAATAATGATTGTCATCATTATAAAGTTGTACTCTATATCCAATATAACCAATTTTTTTAAATACATCAAAAGACGCCATCAATTCATAATCGTTATATTTATCCCAAATGTTTAAATAGTTTTTGATATCATTCTTTAAAGCATTTAATTTTTGTCTATCTGGCCAAGAAATATATTTTTTAACATTAACGAATGATATATTTCCTAATAATAAAATTTTTTGAAAATGTTCTTTTTGTATATGTTTTGATTTTTTATTTAGTTTCCAAAATTTACTTTCACCATCAGAGTCAACTGTAAGTTTTACTTGATAAAAAGTTGATAAATCTTGGCCTTCAATATAAAAATCATTTAATTTATTATCTTCCGAATAAATAGAAACATATACAATAAGACCCTTATCTTTATCATTAATAGTTTTATAAGTTTGGATTCTTTCTGGCATAAAATCTTCATAATAGATACAAGTATCCTCTAAATCCGGTCTAATCTTCGTTACATTATAAACCGCAATTTGAATATATCTAGTATTAGATTTTTTACTTATAATCTCTGCAAAATGATTTGGTTGATTTTCAAAGAAATCAATCATATCATCAGATATTCCGTTCTCGATAACTGCTTCACATTTGATTTCGGAGTTAAAATTCGTTATATACAACTTGTCATTTTTATAAATAAGCTTAAAAATCCCTTCAATATCTTTTATTTGAGAATCAAATTTTACTGTAAACGCAAATTCTTCTTTAATTTTCATATGTAATACTTAAATACTTTGTAATACATTTACTGTCATTAAGATGTACTATAAGCATTTTATCTCCTTTTGAAAGTTTGATATTTTGGGGAAGCTTTTCATATTTTAGAGATTTTGTCGTTTTATATAAAAATTTAATGTTTGAACTATTTTCGATATATAATGAATCATTAAATTCTGTAATTTTAAAAATTGGTTGTGGTTGTTCGTTGATAGAAATAATATCAAAATTAAAATTAAATAATGTAAATCCATTATAAATTGGCGCATCATAATCTTTTTCGTAATGAATTTTTGATTTTAATTTTTTTGCATCTTCTTCATTAATAAAGTATTGATCATCATAGTTAATAGAATTTACATATTCTTTAACCTTTTCTACTGATTCACTAAAATACAAGTTAGCGTCATATACTGAAATGTATTTATTCATATTTATATTTTTTTTGCAAAATGGACATTCAGTTTCAAAAGCTAAAACATGTTGTCCACATGAACAAGCGGTAATTCTAACATACGATCTTTTTAATTCTTCATACCATTTTAGCATTGATGGTCTAGTGTGTGGAAGATTTCTTCCTGTAATGTTAAATGTTGAATCAAACAAATTAAACAAGTCCTTTGTCAAGAAATGTTTCAAATATTTCTCTTTAATTGTAGGATCGGTTTCAACAATCCATTCTCCTACATTATCAAGATAACTATCATCATCATTTTGAGTCGAAGCATCCCATCCATCTGAACTTGACTCACTATTATAATTTATTTCAAAAGGGTTCTTTGCTGTTAAAACCTTAAAAGCTAAAACAGCAAACGAAAAACAATCACTAAATATTGTATTATCAGTTACACCCTTAACAACTTCTGGTGCACCATAGCCACGTGTATAAATTCCTTTTTTTATTTCAGTTGAAAATTTAAGGTTGTCACAATCAATTAACCATACATTAGAAAATTTGTCTCCTTTAGCGAAGAATACATTTTTTGGAGAAATATCACAGTATACAATTCCTTTTGAGTGTAATCTAGAAATTGTTCTAGCTAATTCAATTAAAACTTCTAATCTTTTCTTTATTCCGCCTGTTTCAAGATAAAATTGGTTCATTGATAAAGTATCACTATTGGCATTATAAATTAGATTATTTACAGGTTCTAATCCATTCAATAACAGCATCACATATCCACACATTGGACTTTCAAGCATAACCTCTGGTCTACAAAGGTGAATATCATCTTCCAAACGCATTATTGATACTTCTTCAACCTTTTCTTTAAATGCTTCATATATTTTTTCATTAGTCACAACTTTATTGTTTTTAGTTAAAAATTTCACGGCAATGTTTTTGTCTAAACTTCTGTAAACTGCACCTTGTCCACCCTCGCCAAGCATACGATCTAAATAAATAGTATTATTTTTAACATCTTTTACCTTGTCAATAATTTTCCCATTTAAATCAAAAGCTTTTTTACATTCTTGTCCCATTATTTCACCACCACAATTGTTTTATCATCATTGCTAAATTTATTAGGCCATTTTTTTAGTATGTTAGTCAAATATTTATTTCTAGTATATTTCCCAACCGTATTTGATGAGATGTCTTTAATAAAATCAGCTACTGCTTCAATTATCAAATCTTCACTTATTCCATCTGTGCCTAATATAATTTCATATTTTTTATTACTTTCCTTTTTTGTTATTCTTATTGACCAATCTTTTAATTTAGCTTTACCAATTCCGATTGTTTCATTTGAAAAATCATCATCTTTGATTTTTAAAATATCAACAGATTCTTCTGTTTTAATAGCCAATATTCCATCACCCAACTGACATGAAAGAATATTATTTTCACTAATTACACAAAATAGACATGTGGTGTCGCAACTCTTTAATGAAAAAGGAAAAAGCTTACTTAACCAGCATGTCTGAATATTTGTCAATAAGTCTATCACATTGAACTGTCCAGTAATTAATGATTTCTTAACTTGTTTCTTTATTATTTTACAAAGTCGTTTGCTACCTATTCTAGAATGCTTTTTACTGCCCATTCCATCACAAACAACAGCCAGAGTAAAACTTTTAGAATTATATACCAAATAATTGTCTTGATTAGGCATATGATTCTTTTTATGAAGTTTTCCTCTTAATTTTGAGCCATATGCCTTTTCTATCATAGACTAAAATTGAAATCTGGATTTTCTTTATTGAAAATATCTTCCAATTCTTCCAAATTAACAAGTTGGTTTGGATCTGTACTCTTAGAACGAGCTATAGTTGATAAAGTAACAAGTTTGAAGAATTTTGTAATTTCTTTTGCAACACTAGCATCGAAAACTTTCTTTTCTGGATCATTTAAGAATTTTTGAAGCATGTCTTTATCTGCATCTTGTCCAATTCCTAAAGCCCATTTTTCACATTTTGATGTTCGTTTACCTGTGATAAAATCATTTAATGGTGTTTCCCATGCATCGTTAGGATGTCCATCTGATACTAATACAATTACTGGACGATATCCTTTACTTGATACTTTTTCTTTATCATTTATAATTGATGACGCGATGTTTAATGCACCACCTAATGGAGTCATTCCTGTAGCATCTAAATCAACATAGTTTAAATCTTTTAAACTTGATAATTCTGTATGGACCTTGGCTGTTTGCCCAAAAGTAATAATACAAATTTTCAAATTTACATCTGTTAATCTTTCACCTTTAAAATCTTCAATCATATCCTTAATTGCTTGATTTAATGTGTTAATTTTTTCTCCACACATTGAACCACTACAATCTAATAATAAGAATATTGGTAATGGTGTACCAGTTTCTGTAACATATCTTTCTAATTCCATTTTTTTGTACCTCGCATATTTTATTTATTATACCATATTTTAAAACTTCTATCAATGAA
Source organism: Candidatus Pelethenecus sp. (assembly GCA_045121295.1). Taxonomy (GTDB): domain Bacteria; phylum Bacillota_I; class Bacilli_A; order Acholeplasmatales; family Anaeroplasmataceae; genus Pelethenecus. The sequence goes on along the minus strand of JBGVFV010000011.1, from coordinate 3,610 downwards.
CTAAACTTGGTTATTTTCCTAAAAACTACTTAATTGATATGAATTATCTATATTCATATCATCAAATAATTTTCTCTTCTTAAATAAGTAAGCTAATCTAGCTTCTCTTTTCTCTGAATAATCTACAACTTGATATAGTTCTTTAACTTCCTTATACAATTCTGGGCAAGTTGCATTTTGCTCTTGTTTATTTTTGCATTGTAAATAAGGATTTTCAGCATTCTTATTTAATAATTCTATAAATTCTTCAAAATTAATTTTTTCTACTGAAATGATCGCTTTTGGATGATCATGTTTAACTCTTGGCATAATTCTTCCTAATCTTGCTGCTTCTTTTCCGGAAGTAGCCTCAATTGCAAAAGTCACCTCAATATATTTTCCTTTTCCTACATGTCCACACTTTGCTTTAACTGCATAATATTTTACTTCTTCCATACTTTAAATCTCCTTTATCTTTATACCTTTATTATAAATTAAGCTTTTTAACTCATCCATGAACTGTTGGTTCAAACTTTATTAAATGCTTAATTCATTACAACTTAATTATACAAAACAAAGAATACTATTAAAATGAACTACTAGTTCAAAAAAAAAGCACACTACGCAGAACGTAGCATGCTATCCAAAGATTCCTCTAGAACGATTGCAATTTTTATAGCTGTTTCAAGCTTAGGTGTTTTGAATCCTTCTTCATAATCATAGATAATTCGAGAACTAACTCCAATTCTATAAGCGAATTCTTCTCTACTAAGTTTACGCTCAGTACGAATTCTTTTAAGATTCTCACCAAAATATGCAATGTCTAAAGTTATTTGTTTGTTGTTAGTCATGATTATGTCCTCCTTTTTATGACATATCCATAACAAAAAAATCCCAACCATAACTAACACGTATATGATAACATAAAAGTTATATTTTGTAAAACATTAGTATATCACCTTATAAACTATGATATCCTGTAATTTAACACCCAGTTGATTACAAATTGCAATAATTTCAATTAACTTTATTGTTTTCGAGCCATTTTCAATCGTTCTTAAACGCTGTTTGTTAATCCCTGTTTTATTTGAAAATTCATCTAGTTGTAAGTCAATGATTTTTCTGTGTTTTTGTACATTCAACCCTATTGCCTTAAAATCAATTTCAATAGTCATCTAGTTCACCTTACCTTTATTTCACACTGTTAGTATACACTTGTTATATGAATCTGACTATGAACCACTGGTTCAAAATAACTGAAATTTTAGTTATAAAAAAAGAGATTTTTTACAAAATCTCAATTTTATCTTTATTTTCTTCTTTCCATTCGATGTATTTCTTTACATCGCTATCTACTAGCTTTAAACATGCACCTACTACAGCGGCATCATCTATATAACCTATAATAGGTAAATAATCTGATATTAAATCTATAGGTAATAATACATATAATAAAGAACTTATTATAGCTATTACTATACCTACAGGTATAATAGAATATTTCTTAGTTGTAAAGTCTTTAATTAGTTGTATAAACACTGGTACATTAGATAACTTGTTACCTACTAATGGAATGTCCTTTACTTTTTCTTCCATCTTATTTAAAAAGTCATCCATTTTATCTTGATCATTTAATATTTCAACTGATTCATCATACTTTTTATTTAACTCTTCAGTTGCTTGTTGTTCAGTGATTTTTGGTTCTTCCATTTTGTTACCTCTAAATTAAAATACAATAGGGCTAATTAAGTTTTGTAGTAATGCTACTACACTATATCCAGCTATATCACTAGTTCTACTATATACATCTAAATGAGCTTTAATTTCATCACCACATTCAATATCGATACATTGGCTATCACCAATGAATCCTGGTTTTGATTGAATTAAAATATTTGTATCATGTACACCCATAGTTGCAAGTGCTGTAGCCACACCTACATTAATACCTGTAGGTAAGTTTTGAATAGCTTCATATGCTGTACCACTAAACGCTACAGTTTCTTTTTCTTCCATCTCAGGCTTATATAATACTGATCTAGATAATGCTCTTGGCCCTTTAGTGTTAGTTAAACCAGCTTTAGTTAATCCCATAATTTGAGCTGTTTTTAAAACTTGAAAACCACATATAGCTCCACTAGCTAAATGTATTTTCACATTATTCTTTAAACATACTTGTTTAATATGGTCATAATACTCTTCATCAGCTAAAGCCCCAATTGATAATAATATAACATTAATACCTTTAGTTAGAGTTTGTTCTAAAACTGCTTTTGTTGCTGCTGGATTAGTAGCTTCAACTACATAATCTAATCCTCTATCTAACATTTCTTCATAAGTATTACAAACTTCAATACCTAATGAATCTGCCATTTCTCTTCTAGATTCATCTGTTCTACTATAACAGCCTACAATTTCATAACCTTCAAGTAAACCCTTTTTATAACAATCAACTACTATTTTATTTAAATGTCCACAACCATATAAACCTAATCTTTTCATATTGTACTCCCTTGACTTTAAATTAATTTAATTATAAGATAATTATATCAAATTAAGGAGAAAAATGAAATGTTTAAAAAGCTTGTAATTATAGAACCTATTAATATGCTTCCTATGCATGTAGAAAAATTAAATGAAATAGCTAAAGAAGTTATTTATTATAAAGATATTCCTGCAAATGATGATGTAATCATTTCTAGAATAGATGATGCAGATGCTGTATTATTATCATATACATCATCTATCAACAAATATGTTTTAGAGTCTTGTAAAACTATTAAATACATTGGTATGTGTTGTTCATTATATTCACCAGAAGCGGCTAATGTTGATATCTTAACAGCTAATGAATTAGGCATTACTGTTAAAGGAATCCGTGATTATGGTGATGAAGGTGTTGCTGAATATATTATCCATGAATTAGTAGAATTCTTACAAGGATATAAAGAATTTAAATGGGATAATATAGCTCACGAAATTACAGGTTTAAAATGTGGTGTTGTAGGATTAGGTACTAGTGGTACATTAATCGCTAGAGCTTTAAAATTCTTTAAAGCAAACGTTTCTTACTATAGCCGTACACGTAAACCTGAATTAGAAGCTGAATATGGATTTGAATATAAAGATTTAAATACTTTATGTAAAGAAAGTGAGGCAATCTTCCTAGCATTAAATAAAAATGTATTCTTATTACAAAAAGAACAATTTGATTTAATGCAAGGTAAACGTATCTTATTCAATACTTCTATTGGACCAGGATTTGATGTTGATGCTTTAACTGAATGGTTAAAAGAGCCAAATCACTTCTTCTTTGGTGATACTCTTGCAACTGCTGGTAATTTAGATTTATGGAACTTACCTAACACATTTACAATCAATCGTTCATCTGGTGGTAAATCTTATCAAGCTTATGTTAGACTAGGTGAAAAAGTATTAAATAATATTTATGAATATTTAAAATAATAAAACTTCAGCTTTTTGCTGAAGTTTTTGATATAACAATTAAGTATGTATGTTATATATAGACTACAAATTGTGTTGTATGTATTAAGCTTTAATTAAGCTTGTATGTTAACTACAAATAATTAATGTATGTAGTTATAAACTATAAGGTATGTAAAAAGGGATG
>JBGVFV010000010.1:0-28913 GCA_045121295.1 Candidatus Pelethenecus sp. | reverse complement strand
TTTAGCGCTTAATTCTAAAGCTTTTTGTTGATTATATTTATTACCTTGAGGAGTCATCATAATCTTATAAGAATTTTGACTTGAATTTGCTTTGATAGCTCTATCAACAACATCACATGCCAACACCATACCAGCACCACCACCATAAGGTGTATCATCTACATGACGATGTTTTGATAAAGAATAATCTCGCATATCAATAATTTCAACACTACATACATTCTTTTCAATTGCACGCTTAATGATTGATTCACTAACAAAGCCTTCAAACATTTTAGGGAATAATGTAATAATCTTAATCTTCATTAAATAATCCCTCTAATTCATTAATAACTATTTTATCAGCTACAGAAATAATAAATTTTTTCATAAAAGGAATATAATAATTCTTACCATTATAATTTACAAATAAATAATCACATTGTGGTAATTCTTTTACCTCTTTAACAACGCCTCTAGCCTTACCATGTTGATTATATACTTCTTTACCAATAAGATCAGAATGATAATATTCATCTAATTCTAATTCATTACCTCTTTCATCTTCTCTAATGAATAATTCACAAGAATGATATTTTTCAACTAAATTAATATCTAATAAATCTTTAAAGCTTACTAATAAACCTTTACCATATTCACTAGAATTATTAACTGTAACTAAGATATATTCATTTTTATGTTTAATATAAAGTTTAGCACCTTTATAAAAACGATCAAAGTCTGAAAATGATTGTACTTTAACATCACCTTTTAACCCGTGTGTTGTTAAAATTTTACCAACTCTATAATATTTCATAAAACATCACTGCCTTTCAAATAATACATTACAATTATACCACAAGTGATTAATGAAATGTATAATTAGTTAACTTGTTTTATTTCTTTTCTTAAGATTGATAATAAATAACAATTAATTGGTAAACTAGAAATACTACTTACGTATTCTTTATAAATACTTAATTGTCTAACATATTCTTCTTTATTAATATCAGATAACTTATAATCAATAATATCGATATGATCATCATAAACACATAATAAGTCTATAATACCATGATATTCATTATAATAAAATTCATGTTCATGATATGTTTTAGCTTTACCTATATTTTTAAAGATATCATGTTTTAATAATTCTTTAATTATATCTTTTTTATCATTAGAAACATCTAATTCATCCACATTTATATCATTAAAATTAATGGCTTCTAAACAAGCATGTAACTCATTACCTAAATTGATAATATGATTTAATGAATCATCTTTTAATTCTTTCATTTCTTTAGAAATTCTAGTTTTTCCTAACTCTTCACTAATAAAAGAATTGTTGTTATATACAATTGGTGTTACATCATTTAATTTAATATTTTGTTTTTTAATCATGTAATCCTTAGTATATTTAATATCATCTTCATTAATATCTACCATATATTGATTTAAGAAATCAAAGCTTCTAATCATATGGTTAAAACAAGTAAATGACTCTGGTTTTAATTTATTTTGATTATATTCTTTATTATTAGAAATAATAATCATCTTTTCTCTAGCTCTTGTTAGTGCAACATAAAATAATCTAATCTTTTCAGAAATATCAGCTTGATTAATATCTTCTTCTACTAAAGTTTTAATAATTGTATTACTTTTAGCCTCATCAGTATAAGGAATATAAATACCAAACTTACGTGAAAAACCACTTGTTTCTTTTTTATCTGCTTGATTAAAATTATCATCAAGCATAGGGAATATACAATAAGGATATTCTAATCCCTTTGAATTATGGATAGTCATTATACGTACACTATCTTCACTTTGTTCACTTGATTTATAATCTAATTTAATATTTTGTTCGAATATCTTATTTAAATAAACACTAGCTTCTTCAATAGTCATATTGATAGATTCTATTGATTTAAATATGTTATAAATATATTCAATAACGATATGTGAATTATCAACATCTCCAATTAATGGTAACTTTTCATAAATATTAAATTTATCGATAATTTCAAAATATAAATCAACTAAATTTAATGATTTAGATTTGATTGATAATTCATCAATAATATCTATTAATTCATTTTTCAATCCATTTTTAACAAGCATGAATACAGTATTATCGTCACACTCAAATAAGAAACTTCTAGCTACACTTGCAAGTGCATGATAATATTTCTTATTATAATCTCTTTTTAAATTATTAGAAATTAAACATAAAATGTTAGAAAACAATTTTAAAAATATTGAATCCTTTAAATCTAAATTACCTTCAATAGCTAAAGGTATGCCTAAATATTCAAATACCTTTTTAAAAGTTGTAAAGCTTTTTGATTTTTCAATTAATATCGCAAAATCATTATATTTAACAGGAACAAATTTATTACCTACTAATCTTTGATTATTTAAAGACATTATTTCTTTAATTTTATGACCAGCAATAAAAGCTTCGTATTCAACATCTTTTAAATCTTCTACACTTTCATAACTTAATATTTCCATATCAAAGTTATAATCTTGGTTTAATAATTCATAATTAACTTGACCATAATTCATTTGATGTTCTGTAACATAATCAGCATCACCAAATTCATTAGTCATTAATGAATTAAATATTAAATTAATATTATTTAACACTTCTTTTCTAGATCTAAAGTTATGTGTTAAATCTATCTTAACTCCATTATCTCCTTTAGAATACTTATCATATTTATTCTTAAAGATTGTTGGGTTTGCATTTCTAAAACGATAAATTGATTGTTTAATATCTCCAACCATATAACAGTTGTTGTTTTCAATTAAGCTTACAAACACATCTTGAATATCAGATGTATCTTGATACTCATCAATTAAAATCTCTTTTAATTTGTATTTAATCTCATCTTTTACTTCTGGATTATTTTTAAGTAAGTTAATAGCAATCTTCGCGATATCAACATAATCAAAACACATAATTTTGTATTTATATTCTAATAACTTCTTGTTTAAATTATCTGCCAATTCTAACAAGAACAACACATCATTTTTGATTAATAATATTTCTTCTTTTGCATCATTTAAGAATAAATACTTCTTTAAATAATTATCTTTTAAATCTTTTAATATTTCATCACAAATATGTTTTTGAACCTTTACATACTCTTCATTTTTAGCTGTTAATCTACCTAAACTAACTCTATCAATATTACATTTCAATTCATCATAGCTATTACATTCCTTTAATATATTGATAGCTTCTACTGCGTTATCATATATTTTAACTGATGCAGGATCTAAGGCTGATAAATTTGATAATTCTTCTATTTCTTTAAATAATTCATTTTTCTTTCTTAATACTATTCTTTCAAATTTAGATACTAAACTATCAACAAATTCATTTGAATAATAGTTAGACTCATAATTATTAACAAAATCTTCATCAACAATTAACTCTAATTTTTTAGAAAGATTATCTATTATCTCTTTTAAATCATCATCTTTTTGAGTAGTATATTTTCTTAATAAACTAAAGAATCTTTCATCTTTATTATTATATAATTCTAAAAACATTTCATCTAAGATTTCTGATTTATGAATTTCTAATAATGATTTATCAATAATTGATAGATCTTTATCTAACCCCAATAAATAGAAATATTTTTTTACTAATCCTAAACTATAGGCATCAAATGTAGTAATTTCAGCACTATCAATTAAAATAGCTTGTTCAGTTAAGTTATTCTCTAGAAGTTTTTTTCTAATACGTTCCTTCATTTCTAACGCTGCAGCGTTAGTAAATGTTAAAACTAATACATTTCTTATATCATTACCTTTTAAACAATAATCAAGGATTCTTTCTGATAATACAGCTGTTTTACCACTACCAGCACCAGCAGAAACTATGATATTGGTTCCACGTGTATAAATTGCAGATTCTTGTGCTTTAGTCCATGCCATATTATTCCTCCTCCTTAAATGTTTTTTTAGGTAAATATAATTCATCTTCATAATTCATATAACAAATGTCTTTATATTTACAATATGTACAAGAAATATTTTTACCATCAATATTTTTTGGTTGAATTTTATATTCACCGTTTAGAATATTTGAACCAGCTTTTCTTATTAAATCTTCTGATAAATTAATAATTCTATCTTGATCTTCTTTTTCGAATAATTTAGCATATCTACTAAAACCACCATCTTTTAATAAGCTTAATGATTTAATATATTCACTCTTTTCGAATCCTGGATCAAACATATTAATTAAATTAATATCTTTTACTGTATATCCTTGAAGTTTAAGATTTTCTCTTATTTGGCTATCAATATCTTTCTTATTATTAAATAAAACAATCTTTACCTTTTGTAGATAAAAACCAATTATATGTAAATTCTTATCTTTAAATAATTCATTATTTTTTAATAATAACATATAGATTGGTAATTGAAGATTTATTCCATATTCTATGTTATCAAGTGTTGCGATATCGCTTCCTGTTTTATAATCAACAATAACGGCATATGCATCATCACCATCTATATGATACATTACTTTATCTATGAATCCTTCAAATGTAAATGATTCAAAATCAAGCTTAATATTCTTTTCTAAATCATAATTATTAAATATTGTTTTAGATTCAAATTCTTTATTATAACTAATTGTGTTAGCTAAGAATGATTTCATTTGATTAAAAAAGAATACATCTTTTGCATCTACTGAATTATTAGATATTTCTTCTTCTACAACTTGTTCAAAATCAAATCCTTCTTGATATGAACGTTCTAATACCGCATGTGAATATGTACCTAATCTTGTAGCCAATGTTGTTTCATATTCACCTAAGCCTAACACCTTTTCAGCATAAAAATAGAATGGACATTGATAATATAATTTCATTGAAGAATATGATAGGTTTAACTTCTTTTCACTATATCTATTATCAATCAATTCTTTATCTACACCTTTAAATTTATGATTATAAGTTTTATATGACACGTCTTGAATACCATACTTATTTAATATAGGATTATTCTCATTATATTTAATTAACTTATCATAATAAGATGTTAATCTTAAATCATCTTCAATTTTAGAATAACCTAAATCAATATTGGAATTTATTTTTTTAAGATTTAATTCTTTAATTAATAAAGATGGTTCTATAGCTTTAACACCATTTAATTTCTTATAAGTTATATAAACATTCTTGTTTAAAGTTATAAAATTAATCGTATTTTCCTTTTCATTTTTATTCTTAATATATGATGGATTACCGTTTAATAATTCTAGTAATTCATCATTCATAAATGCTTCTTCACTATAAATTTTAGGTACTACACCTAAATTAAATCCTGGATAGAATACATACTCATCATCATTTAATATTGATTTATTAGATATAAAGTTGATGGCTTCTACATATCTAATAGATGGATATTTAATTTCTTTAAATATATTTTTAAGTATGTTAATACAAATAGTAGGTTTATAATCTACTAAACCATAATTGTTAATAGAATCTACTATTTTACCATATAGCGGATCACTATCATTTAACGATTCTAACACTTCTTTAAATGTATCTTTTTGATAACATTCATTAAAGAAATCTCTAACAATATTACTAGATAATATATTTTCATTACTTTTAAAGTTAACACTAATTTTATAATTTCTAGCTAATCTTTTAAACATATAACGATATTCATCGTTGTTAACAATAAATATTTTATTTAAACTTACACCACTATTTACCAAATCAATAATCTTATTAAAAATAAATAATGATTCTTCTAATATATTATTAAACTCATATACTTCTGGTGAATATACATTCTTGTTAAATGTGTATTCATATACATTAGTATATTTTGATACTTCTTCTTTAAGTTTCAAATAATCTTTGTTATTATCAGGATTAATAAAAGTTACTGGAAAAATAGATAATCTATTCTTAAAGAATTTATCCTTAATTATTAAATTATTTTCTTTTAAATATCTATAAATAGAAACCAAACTATCTAATTTAGGAATATTATAAGTTTTATTTTCAATTAAGCTTACAGCTTGAATGTATTCTTTGGCCATAAAGTAAGAAACCTTATAATGATCCATAATCTTAAAAATAGCTTTTTTATCTACAGTGAAAGTTAACTTATTTTTTAACTCTTGATATGTTAAAAATATATAATTCTTAAAATCTTTTTGATTTTTAAGTATTTGTTCTTTTGTTTCATTATCACAAATAATAAATCCTTCTTTTAACATTTTAATCACCTCTGATTGTATAATAGCATATCTTTAGTACAAACTTTTGTACATGTAGTTTTTTTTATTAATAATGCTCAATTCGTTTAATTTTAACATACATTTTAACTTTATACAATTTTTAAAAAAGAAAAAGCATCTTTAGATGCTTACTATTTTCTATATTCTTTTAAATAAGTTTTTTCTTCATCAAATTCTACAATTTGATCTTTATATAAACCACCTAAAGCTCTTTTGAATGCTTTTCTAGACATATTAAAAATCTTTTCTACATCTTCACTAGAACTCTTAGCTGTTAACTTCATAATACCATGATGTTCTTTTAGGTAGTTAAGGATAGTTTCTCTATCTTCATCCATTAATACTTCTTTACGAGCATTAAGTGTACCATAGGCTTCAGAGTCCATCATTTTAGTTATTGTTAATGTAACCTTTTCACCTAAACGATATTTATTTCTTAATTGAGTATTAGGAACAAATACATAAATTAAATCTTTAGTAATAAATCCTATACCTTTTTCAGCTATTCTTAATACATAAGCTTCAACCAATTCTTGTTCATTGTATCTTATTTTTGATTTTAATGATAATACATCAAAACGGTTGACTGGTTTAGCTACTAAACTATCTCTTTTTACTTTAAGGCTTGAAAAAACCATATCACCTGGTACAGGCCATTCATTAATATCATAAGGAAGATAATCTTTAGAAATTAATAAATCTTTTGGTGTGTTATTAGATACAAATACCCCAACACCTTCAATTACATTTACTACTTCAGTAAAATTAGGTTTATCCATTAATAATACTGGTTCATTCATTGTTGCAGTTTTTCTGTTTTCTTTATCCGTGTACACATATACAGTTACTGAATCATTATCATTTAATTCTTTTTTAGATTCCTTAAAATGCATTAATATTTCATCAACACCATCACTTAACATATAACCTAAATCTGATTTTCTTACTACTGTTAATGTGTTTAATTTACCTATTTCTATCAATTTCTGTCACCATCCTTATAATTTCGGTCTGTTTGTTTTAAATACATTTCTTTTTTTGTATCAAATGTATTTTTAGGTTTTTTATTACCTTCAAATTTCTTTAATAATTCTTTTTCTTTAGTCGTTAGATTCTTCATTCTGATCCTCCAATTCAGGAAGTTTTGTTACTCCAGCTTGTACTAATCTATCAATAATATCATTAATGTTAACTACATTTTCTCTAGATTCTTTTGATATACCATCAAAATGGATTTCTAGAAAATTTCTATCATGGTCATATAAACATAATGTGTTAAATAATCCTTGATATGAAGTAACATTAAAATGCTTTATTTCAGATATATTTAATTTAAAGTCTAATTCTGGTTTAAGTCCTTTAAATATTGTAACTTTTTGGAAGTATAATTCATTTTTAGTAATTGACATTATAAAATCTGATTTTTTACCTTTATAAATATTACCAAAGTTCTTCTTTAAAGTTATATAAGAAGCTCTATTCCCTTTAATTATTCTATTAACTCTTAAAGTTTGAATAAACTCTTTTTTAGTCACAATATCACATCCTAAACCATCTAAAATTATAACATTATTTTAAGAATATTAAAAGGGCAATACTGCCCTTAAAATTAATATCTAACTAATGCGTATAATTTCTTACCGCGTCTTAATACAATAAATTTGCCTTCAATTGCTAAATCACTTGATAAAACTAATGTTTCATCAGTAATTTTATCACCATTTAAGCTTACCGCACCATTACGAATAAATTCTCTAGCTTCTCTTCTTGAAGACGCTAATTTTAATTCGATTAATGTATCAACTAATGTATTAGTACCATTAGATGTTGATGGTAAATCACCAAATCCCATTTCAATTTCACTAGCTGTTAATTCTTTAATGTTTCCACTAAATAAAGCTTTTGAAATCTTTAATGCTTGTTCATAAGCTTCTTCACCATGTAAGAAAGTAATAACAGCTTTTGCTAAAGCGTTATGTGCTTCTCTTAAATGTGGAGCTTCATTATGTTTAACTTCTAATTCTTCAATTTCTTCTTTTGATAAGAATGTTAAGAATTTTAAGTAATCAATAACTTTAGTATCTTCTGAATTAATAAAGAATTGATACATTTCATATGGAGAAGTTTTCTTTGCATCTAACCATACTGCTTTACCATTTGTTTTACCGAATTTAGTACCGTCACTCTTAGTTAATAATGGCATTGTGAAAGCATAAGCTTCTTTTGCTTCTTTCTTACGAATTAATTCGATACCAGCTGTCATATTACCCCATTGGTCTTGACCAGCTACTTGTAATTCAACATTTTTATGTTTATTTAAATACCAGAAATCTAAAGCTTGCATAATCATATAAGAAAATTCTGTATATGTAATACCAGCATCTAAACGACGTGCAACGATATCTTTATTTAACATATAGTTAACATTAAAGAATTTACCGAAATCTCTTAAGAAATCAATAAAGTTAATATCTTTACTCCAGTCATAGTTGTTAACAACTTCACAACCAAATAAATCTGTTAATTGTTTCTTTAAGCATTCAAAATTATGTAATACTGTTTCATAAGTAATCATTGGTCTTTCACTATCTGGTTTTGGATCACCAATTAAACCAGTAGCTCCACCAACTAAAACGATTGGATGATGACCAGCATCTTTTAATCTTTTACAAATTAAGAAACTTGAAAAATGACCAATGTGTAATGAATCTCCTGTTGGGTCAGTACCAATATAGAAAGTCATTCCACCTTTATTTAACTTTTCTTTTAAGATTGGATCAGATACATCTTTAACTAATCCTCTCCACTCTAATTCTTCATAAATACCCATGTTTCTCTCCTATTAAATAGTTGAATCTCTCTTAACGAATCTATATGGTAATAGAATTCTACTAGTTCCAACTTCTTCTTGTTTCATATATTTTGTTAATAATCTCATTGATACGGCACCAATATCATAAACAGGTGTATCAACACATGTTAAGTTTGGACTTGAAATTATTGCGTATTTTGTGTTTTGTAAACCTACTACTGATACATCTTCAGGAACTGTTAAACCACGTTTTTGAGCAACATTCATAAAGCTAATAGCAATACTATCACGTACAGCTAAAGCCGCATTTACCTTATGTGAATCTAAGAATTCTTCAAAATGTAATTTGTTTACATCAACAACACCACTAGTACGGAAAATCTTTGGTACTAAACCAGCTTCCTTCATAGCGTCAACATAACCAGCTTCTTTTTTAGTATTGATAGAATATCTTCTAAGTGTTGAGAATAAATAGATATCATCTCTACCTTGAGCTAATAATTGTTTAGTAATATTATATGTAGCTGTTTCATAATCTGTTGCTACATATGGGATTCTTTCATCATCAGTAAATACATTAGATAATACTACTGGTACACCAGAATCTAAAATATAGTTCATAGCTTCATCCATTTCAGCTTTATCTAATTCATCATTTAAGAATAAAATACCATCTACTTGTTCAGCGATAACTACTCTTAATGCATCTGCAACATTTTCACCTTCTGCTATACAGAAAATCTTAATTGAATATTCGTATTTTTTAGCAACATCAATAATACCACCTAATAATTGTGATGTAGACGCTCTTGTAACATCGGCCATAACAATACCAACTGTAGTAGTTTTTCTACTTGCTAAACCTCTAGCAATTGCATTTGGACGATAACCTAATTCTTTAATTACTCTTAAAACTTTATCTCTTGTTTCAGGATTAACCTTTTCAGGGTTGTTCATAACTCTACTAACTGTAGCTAAAGATACCTTTGCAGCACCAGCAACATCATAAATTGTTGTATTAGACATAAAAATCACCTCATATGAAAATTATATCAAAATATGAAAACATTTTCAATGTTTTTTGAAAATAAAAGAAAAAAGTTCTCATAACGAGAAACTTTTCACTTTTTTCATATTATTCTGAAGCTAAAAGCATTACTTCTTTAACTGAAATTAATCTTCTAACATCTTTAACTACATCATTAAAATCCATAGTTATATTATTTGTAGATAGTGTTAAAAATATTTCTTGTACACCATTTACTAATACTTCTTTATGAATATTTACAGCTTGTATATTCATTTCATCTAATAATTTTAACAATTCAATAAAAGAACCTTTTTCTTTCATTTTAACTAAAATATTAGCTTTTTTGTTAGTTAATCCACTAGTTAAAAATACATTATCTTTATATTTATAGAATGTAGATCTAGATAAACCAACCTTTTTACATGCATCGCTTATCTTATATCCATTATTTATTAATTCTTTTATTTCAATTATCATGCCAAAATGTTCTGGCAAGATATTCTTATCTATAATTAAAAATTCTTGACTCATTTTTTTACTCCTTTAAGTATGGTTTTAAATACTTACCAGTATAAGAAGATTCTACATTAATTAATTCTTCTGGTGTACCAGCAAATAATATATTTCCACCTTTATTACCACCTTCAGGACCTATATCAATAATATGATCAGCAAGTTTTATAACATCAAGGTTATGCTCAATAATAACTACTGTTGCACCTTGATCAGCTATTCTAGAAATAACTGTCATTAAGCGTTTAATATCATCAACATGTAATCCTGTTGTTGGTTCATCTAATATATATATTGTTTTAGGTGTTATCTTTGAATGTAATTCATAAGCTAATTTTACTCTTTGTGCCTCTCCACCACTTAATGTTGTTGAAGATTGACCAAGTTTAATATAGCCTAAACCTACATCATAAATAGTTTGAAGTTTAGATTTAATTTTAGGGAATGCATCAAAGAATTCTAATGCTTCTTCAATAGTCATACCTAATACATCAGAAATGTTTTTACCTTTAAATTTTATATTAAGAGTTTCTTGTTGATAACGACTTCCTTTACATACTTCACAAGGAACATACACATCAGGTAAAAAATGCATTGAAATACGTTTTACACCATCACCACCACAAGCTTCACATCTACCGCCTTTAACATTAAAAGAGAAACGTGATTTATCATAACCTTTAACTTTTGCATCTGTTGTTTGGCTGAATAATTCTCTTATATCATCAAATACACCTGTATATGTTGCAGGGTTACTTCTAGGTGTTCTACCTATAGGTTGTTGTGAAATATGAACAATTCTATCAATGTTATCTAGTCCCTCAATACGTTTAACTTTACCAGGTTTAACCTTTTTAGCAGCATAAAGTTTAACATATGCATTTTTATATAAAACCTCATTCACTAATGAAGATTTACCACTTCCACTTACACCCGTTACACATGTGATTACACCAAGTGGGAATTTAACATTAACATTTTTAAGATTGTTTTCGCTAGCTCCAATAATATTGATAAATTTACCATTTCCTGTTCTACGTTCTTTTGGTATTTCTATCTTTTCTTTCTTACTTAAATATGCACCAGTAATACTATTTGGACATTGCATTACTTCTTGTGGTGTTCCGGCAACAACTATTTCACCACCATGAACACCAGCTTTAGGTCCTATATCAACTAAGTAATCACTTTCCATCATTGTTTCTTCATCATGTTCAACAACAATTAAAGTGTTACCTAAATCTCTCATTTCTTTTAATGTGTTAATCAAACGAGCATTATCTCGTTGATGTAAACCAATTGAAGGTTCATCTAAAACATATAAAACACCTGTAAGTCTAGATCCAATTTGAGTTGCAAGTCTAATACGTTGTGCTTCACCACCACTCAATGTTTCTGCACTTCTTGCAAGTGTTAAATATTCCAAACCGACATTTTTTAAAAATTTAAGTCTATCCATTATTTCTTTGATCGCAAGTTTAGATATAACCTTTTCTTCTTCACCAAGTTTTATATTACAAAACCAATCATATAATTCCTCAATCGACATAGAACATAAATCATTTATGTTTTTATTATTAATGAAAATATTTAAAACTTTGTCGTTAAGACGAGCCCCCTTACATGCTTGACATTCACTTTCAACCATGTAACCTTCTATCCAGTCTCTTATCCAATCACTATTAGTTTCAATATAACGACGTTGGAAATTAGATACTACACCTTCATAAAATTCTTTTTTATCATGAACTCTACCACTTGTTGATTTCATTTTAAAATCAATTATATGTTTAGATCCGTATAAAATAATATCTTGTTGTTCTTTAGATAATTCCTTAAATGGTTTTGATTTATCAATACCATAAAATTTACATGTTTGATCTAACATAGATCTATTTAAATTTCCTTCTTCTTGATTTTTGTAAGGGATAATACAATCCTCATCAATAGATTTATCATAATCAATAACCAAATCAGGTGATACAGTTAATTTTTTCCCTAAACCATTACATTCCGGACAAGCACCTAGAGGACTATTAAATGTAAATAATCTAGGTTCTAAACTTGCAAGTGAATATCCACATTCTGGACAAGCATGAACTGTTGAGAAAAATAATTCTTCCTCACCATTTAATACTTTTACATAACCTCTAGAAAATTTTATAGCCAATTCAACAGCTTCAGCTATTCTACTTCTTGATTCTTCTTTTAATATTAATCTTTCAACAACTATATCAATAGTATGTTTTTTATTTTTTTCTAGATTAATTTCTTCTTCTAACTCTACCATTTCACCATCAATAATGGCACGAACAAAACCTTCCTTAATATATTTATCAATTACAGCTTTATGTTCACCTTTTTCTCTAAACACAACTGGAGAATTAATGTATAATCTACTTCCTTCTTTAAGTTCTAAAATCTTATTTACAATTTGTTCGTTAGAAAAAGAAGAAATAGGAACCTTATGTGTTGGGCAATATGGTACACCTATTCTAGAATAAAGTACACGCAAATAATCATAAATTTCAGTTACAGTACCAACTGTTGAACGAGGATTATGGTTTGTTGATTTTTGATCAATAGATATCGCAGGTGACAAACCTTCAATACTATCTACATCTGGTTTTTCTAATCCACCAATAAATTGACGAGCATAACTAGATAAAGATTCAACAAATCTTCTTTGTCCTTCTTGATAAATTGTATCAAACGCCAAAGAAGACTTACCACAACCAGAAAGACCCGTCATAACTATTAACTTGTTTTTAGGTAATTCTAAAGAAATGTTTTTAAGGTTATTTTCTCTAGCTCCTTTAATAACTAATTTATCCATATTCTATTCACCATCAAAATAAATAATATTTTTTTCTATTTTCTTTCTATACATACATCCTGTTGAATAAAGTTTGTTTTCATGAACACATTCTCTAATCTTAGAACATTCGTTATATTTGCTACAACAACCAAATGTAGAGCTTGATTCATAAATACTTAAACAGTATTCAGTGATGTCCTTTATATAGTCTTTACAATTAATATCATCATTAACCGCTAATAAATGATGATTTAATTTATCTGATTTTACTTCTTTTAGAGTCATTGTAGATGGATATGGAAACTTCTCTATCATCTTATTTTTAATGATTAATTCTGTGATACCAGATTTCACTTGTACAAAGTTTAAAATAATCATAGAACGGCTTACAACATTCTTGTTTATAACTGGAAATGGTTGTTCATTAATAACAAATGTAAAAGTAGAATTCTTAGCACCTTTATTCTCTATTAAACATAATCCATCCTTAGGTAGTTTATATTTAACGACTAATTCATCAATAATATTATTAATAACATTAATCATTATTACCACCTACCATTTCTAATAATTCATTTAAACTAATAACTTTAACGCCTAATGAGTTAGCTTTAGTTAATTTGCTACCAGCTTTTTCACCAGCTAATAAATAACTCGTTTTCGCTGATACACTACTTGATACTTTACCGCCATTTCTTTCAATTAAAGCGCCAGCTTCATCTCTAGACATGTTTTCTAATGTACCAGTAATTACGAAAGTTAATCCTTCTAATGAATTAGTATCTAATACTACTTCATCAGCTTCCATTTTTAAACCATAACTTTTTAGTCTATTTATTAATATGATATTTTCTTCTGTTTTAAAGAAATCATAAATACATCTTGCAGAAATATCACCAACATCATTTACTTCAATTAATTCTTCTAATGATGCATTCATTAAATTATCAATAGATTTAAAATGTTTTATTATCGCTTTTGCAGCAACCTTACCAATATTAGGAATACCTAATGAAGTAAGTAATCTAGAAGGATCATTTTGTTTAGATTCTTCAATCGCATCTAATACTTTAGCAGTATTCTTTTCTTTACCAATAATACCAGATTCAATCAATTCTTCTTTCTTATCCTTTAAAACATAAATATCAGCAATATCATTTATGTATTTAAATTTAATAAGTTCTGCCACAATTGATTCACCAAAACCTTTAATATCCATTGCATCTCTACCAACGAAATTAATGATATGACTTTCTTTCTTAGCGACGCAATTAGGATTTACACATTTAATATCAGCTCCACCATCTATTCTTGAAGTAGGATGTCCACATCCAGGACATACTGGTGGCAAGAAATATTTAAAGGCATTTGCTGGTCTTTTAGCTTTATTAACACCTTTTATCTTTGGAATTATTTCACCAGATTTATATACTAAAATAGTGTCTCCAATATGAATATCTAATTCATCTAAGAAATCTTGATTATGTAGTGTTGCACGACTTACTGTAGTACCACATAATCTTATTGGTGTAAAAATAGCCGTAGGAGTAATACGTCCAGTTCGACCAATTGAAGCTTCTACATCTAATAAAACAGCTTCTTTTTCTTCTGGTGGATATTTGTAGGCAACTGCCCATCTTGGTACTTTAGCTGTTTGACCTACGTTTTTACGCATTTCAAAATCATCTAATTTAACAACAGCACCATCAATATCATATTCTAAGTTTTCACGATTTTCGCCTATCCAACTTATAGCTTCCCATACTTCATCAGCTGTATAACATTCTTTGTAATTATCAATAACTTTAATACCTTGATTCTTTAAGAATTCATAACCTTCAGTATGTGATTTAAATTCCATACCTTCAACTTTTTGAATATTAAATACAAACATACTTAAATTACGTTCTTTTGTAATACTGCTATCTAATTGTCTTAGTGTACCTGCAGCACAGTTACGTGGGTTTGCAAATAACTTCTTGCCTCTCAATTCTTGTAAAGCATTAGTGTCTTCAAATGCTTTTTTAGACATGTATACTTCTCCACGTACTTCTAAATAAGGAATCTTATCTTTTAAATTATGTTTAACATCTTCAATAACTTTGGCATTTACCGTAACGTCTTCACCTTGATTAATACCATCACCACGTGTAACTGCCATAATCATTTTTCCTTCTTTATATCTAATTGACATTGATAAACCATCAATCTTATATTCAACAACAAATTTAGGGTTACCAAATTTTTCAATCATCTCATTAACGAATTCATATACATCTTCTTTAGTAAAAACATCTTGTAAGCTTAACATAGGTACATCATGTTTAACTAAAACACCAGCTTCTCTTTTAGCATTACCACCAACTCTTTGAGTAGGTGAATCAGAAGTAATATATTCTGGATTTTCTAATTCTAATTTTTTTAATTCTTGAAGTAACATATCATATTCGTAATCTGATATTTCAGGATCATCTTGATTATAATAACGATCAATATGATAATTTATTACTTTTTTAAGTTCATTAATTCTATCTAAAATAGGATTCATTTTATTCCTCCATAATATCTTCATCAACAAATAAATCTTGTTTCATTGCAGATAAAAATTTTCTTACTAATTCTTTTTTTTCATCCCAATAGCTTCTAGCTTTTGGGGTAACCATCATATCTTGAGATAATATACGGATAGAATAAGTATTAAGCATCTTATATCCATCCATAAAATCATCTGGTAACATTTCTCCTGTTGTCATTAAATCCCAAGAAATAGCCATAGCCCCTTCTTCATCTAAAAGGTCAGCTTCTAACAATAAAATAAGTTCAGGCGTACTTGATTCATCCCATAAAAATCTTTTATGAGAATGATTAATAATACAATAATATACTTGATCAATGAATTCTTGGTTAAATTCATGTTCTTTGGCATATTCTAAAAAAATGTTCGCACTTGCCTCCGCGTGATTATCTTTACCACATGAATATCCTACATCATGGAATATCGCAGATGTTAACAATACTTCATGATTAACATTTGGTAGATCATCCATTATTCTTTTAGCCCATCCATAAACTCGTTTAGTATGTTCAAATCTGTTACGGAATGTTTGATATGGTCTAGTAGATTTTATACCATTACCATCAATTAGTCTTTTTTCAACAAATTCTAACATGTCTTTATATCGCATACTAATCACCTTACTTTGTCTTTATTATAGCACATTTTTCTTATTTTTATTAATAAAAATATAGAAAAAATAAAATAAATTATAAGCAAATTAAAAAGACCTCCAATTGGAGATCTTATAAATCTAATAATACTATTTCACCAGTTTTTAAGGTTTTTGGTAAATCTATCAATCTTTGGTTTGATGAACCTCTAAATTTAAGCATTAAGCTTTTTAATTCTTCAACAAATTTACCATCAACTAACACATCTATATAAGACAGTATCTCTTCTGTAAGAGATGTATGCGCTCTTCCTGTTAATAGGTCTTTTTCTAATGTGTATCCTGTGTAACACCAAATGTTTTTATTCGGAACTTCCTTTTTAACTCTTCTTAAAAAGCCAATTAATCCCTCTTGGTTAACTGGTTCCATAGGTTCTCCACCTAATAGTGTTAAACCAGAAACATTAGGGTTACTTAACATTTTAATTATTGAATCCTCTACTTCTTTAGTAAAAGGTTTCCCATAATTAAAGTCCCATGCAATACTGTTAAAACAGTTCTTACAACGGTGGGTACATCCACTAACAAAAAGAGATACTCTTATACCTAACCCATTAGCTATATCGAAATTTTTAATTTCAGCGTAATTCATTATAAGTGTAGTACTCTTTCCTTAATCTCTTGAGTTCTACCTTGATTCCAGAATTGAGTACCAATGTATCCACATGTACGTCTTGCAACATTTAATTTAGTTTCATCCTTATTTCCACAATTTGGACATTCCCAAATTAATTTATCATCTTGATCTGTAACAATACGGATTTCACCGTCAAATCCACAAACTTGACAGAAATCACTCTTAGTATTTAATTCTGCATACATGATATTATCATAGATATGTCTCATTAAAGCTAAAACAGCAGGAATATTATTTTGTAAGTTAGGTACTTCTACATAACTAATAGCTCCACCTGGAGATAATTTTTGGAATTTAGATTCAAATTCTAATTTACTAAATGCATCAATTTCTTCAGTTACATGGATATGATAACTGTTTGTGATATAGTTTTTATCTGTAACACCTGGAATAACACCGAATCTCTTTCTTAAAGATTTAGCAAACTTATAAGTTGTTGATTCAAGTGGTGTACCATATAATGAATAATCAATATTTTCATTTGCTTTCCATTTACCAGTGTATTCATTAAGTTTTTCCATAATTTGTAAACCTAAAGCAGAACCTTCTGGATCAGTTAATTTTTTGCCAGTTAAATAATAAACTGTTTCCCATAAACCAGCATAACCTAAAGAAATAGTTGAATAACCACCATATAATAATTTATCGATTACTTCGCCTTTCTTTAAACGAGCTAAAGCACCATATTGCCATAATATAGGAGCTACATCACTTACTGTACCTCTTAAACGATTATGTCTAGCTTGTAAAGCTCTATGACATAAATTCATTCTTTGGTCAAAGATCTTCCAGAATTCTTCCATATTACCACCAGAAGAACATGCGATATCTATTAAGTTAACTGTTACAACACCTTGGTTGAAACGGCCATAATATTTAGGTTGATTATTTTCATCTAAATATGGAGTTAAGAAACTTCTACAACCCATACAAGCATAACAATTACCGTTACCAGCTTTATCTATTTTATATTCTAACATTTTCTTTTCAGAAATATAGTCAGGAACCATTCTCTTAGCTGTAACCTTTGCAGCTAATTCAGTTAAGTAATAATATTTAGAACCTTCATTGATATTATCTTCTTCTAATACATAAATTAGTTTAGGGAATGCAGGAGTAATCCATACACCTTTTTCATTCTTAACGCCTTTATATCTTTGAATTAAACATTCTTCAATAATTAAAGCTAAGTCCGCTTTAGTACGAGGATCTTGCACTTCATTTAAGTACATAAATACTGTTACGAATGGAGCTTGTCCGTTTGTAGTCATTAATGTAACAACTTGATATTGAATAGTTTGGATACCTTTTTTAATTTCTTCTTTTAAACGCTTTTCAGCAATCGCAAGAATTTGTTCTTCAGATAAATCAACACCAGCAGCTTCCATTTCTACTCTAACGTCTTTAATTAACTTTTGTCTAGAAATATCAACAAATGGAGCTAAATGAGCTAATGTAATAGTTTGTCCACCATATTGACTAGATGCAACTTGTGCAATAATTTGTGTAGCAATTGTACAAGCTGTTGAGAAACTATGTGGTTTTTCAATCATTGTTTCACTAATAACCGTTCCATTTTGTAACATATCACCTAAATTAACTAAACAACAGTTATGCATATGTTGTGCAAAATAATCTGCATCATGGAAATGGATAATACCATCTTCATGAGCTTTTACAACATCATCAGGTAATAAGAAACGCTTTGTAATATCTTTACTAACTTCACCAGCCATATAATCACGTTGAACGCTATTTACAGTTGGGTTTTTGTTAGAGTTTTCTTGTTTAACTTCTTCGTTATTACATTCAATTAAACTTAAAATTTGTTCATCTGTAGAATTAGATTTTCTTACTAAAGCTCTTCTATATCTATATGTAATATATTTTCTAGCAATATTATAGGCTTGAATTCTCATTAATTCATTTTCAACTAAGTTTTGAATATCTTCAACACCTAGTGAATGCTTAGCCTTCTTACATTGTTTATGAACATTATTTGAAACTTCTAAAATTTGTTCCTCAGTTAACTTTTCTTTGTCAACTGCATCTGCATTTGCCTTTCTAATGGCGTCAGTAACCTTATTAATATCGAATACAACTTCAACACCACTACGTTTGATAATTTTCATGCTAAGCACAACCCTTCATATTACTTGTTCTGTGAAATAAGTAAACATATTATAGCATAAAAAAAAGGTAATAAAAGACCTATAAAATAAAATTATATTTTATTATTTTTTATAAAATATTATAATTTTTTTTTATAATGTGCACCTTAAACGAACACAAAAATGCTATTTTTGGCGTTTTTCTCAGTGTTTGTCCACGATTTTACATTTTTAGTGCACACTCCTTTAACAAACAAATAAAGAGCCCAAACTTGAGTTTGAGCTCTTTAAGAAAAATGTATTAAATTTACTATAAAGTTGGTAAATTTTCAATCTGTTCTTTAGTAAATAAAGTATTTAAAACTACGTCATTAGTTATTACAAATGACTCATAAACTTCTGTTTCAATAGGTTCATCCATATTTATAAATTTATAATATGGTATGCCATTATATTCTTCTTTTAATGTATTTGTAAGTATACTTCTTAGTACAGAAGAATCAGCAACAGCTTGACGTTTGTTTTGCTCAGCTCTTAATTCTGTAACAGTAATAACAATCTTATCAAAATTACTATTTTCATTACCAGTTAAAACATTTAGACCACGAATCATGCTAAGCATTTCTGCTTTACTAATTACAATAACCCTATTTGTTGTATCGTATTCATTAAATACCTCACAAACTTCTTGTTTAGCTTCAATACTAATAGACTTTTCTTGGCCATTAACAACTTCTTTAGTGATAGTTGCTCTTACTATTAAGCTATCACTTAAAACATCAAGTTTAGTATTATATTCTTCATCATCAGCATCCGTTGACTTATCATCTTTTGGAATAGCAATGTGATCGAAAGTTAAATCTTTTATTGCAGTCTTTTCTAAACCTACTGTTAATGAACGAATCAAGCTAACAAGTTCATTATCTTTTTCGATGAATAATTGACCATCTGTATTTCCATTATATTCATAAGGACACATAACTTCTTTTAATACAACTATATCACCTTTAACAACCTCATTAGATATAGTAGCTGCAACAATTAATGAATCTAACATTTCTCTAATCTTTTCTTCTTCTTTAGGGAATGTCATATCATCAGTTGCAAAATAATTAATCTTAATTGGTTGATTATTTGTAGTAACAAATAGCGAATCAAATAAAGCTTTAACTTGATCTTCTCTTAAAGTTTTCTTAGACTCATAATGATTAAAGAAGTTTTCATCCACTTGAACAATAGTAGGTACTGTTAAAGTATCTTTTAAATCTAAAATAGATTTCGCAACTGTTGCAGTGAATATTTGAGATTCAAAAATTCCGCCATCTTGAGAATCATTTGGTTCAAATTGCATTTCATTTGTTTGAACACCTTCATTAAGATTAATAGTTAATTTTTGATTATCTTCACTTAAAACTCTAATTAATGAGTTTTTAAATAAATTAGTTTCTAATTCAGTAACTAAATATTTTTCTTGTGTATAAATACCATCATCTTGACTAAACTCAAGAACTTTATACTTCTTAACAGCATCATTATCTGGAATAAGAATGCTACCACTCTTATTATCAATAAGTTGTTGAGCAAAAGTTCCCCATAACGCACCATTTAAATCCTTTGATGTTTCAAGAGTAAATGTAGATGTAGATAAAGTATTAGGATTAATAGATCCACCGAAGAAATCAATAATATCTGACATAAATGAAACAATATCTTTAATTATCGCACAAGATGTAGAATCTTCTACAACTTGATAAATATCTGCTATTTCTTCATCATCACTTTGTGTTGGAATAACTAAAGCATCAACTTTAGCTAATTCATTAGTTACAGTTGAATTAATAATAATAGAATCATCGAAATAACCAACGTTTTCATTTGATATAGTAATATCAGAAAGTTTAATGTTATTAATATTTAATTCTTTTTGTCCTGAATCTACATTTTCTTCACCAAATAATTCTAATGCTGTAGACATAAAGCCATGTAATTCTTCACCTTTAATTCTATATGATGTATTAACAATATTCATTTCAATAATATCAATATTTTCTTTTACACCTTCCACATCAGGGACAACACCAATTTTCTTATCTACTATATAATGAGATATTGTAGTACTTAAAACCGCAGAATCAACAATCTTGTTAATGACTGGTGTATTAATTGTAAAATTATTTAAGTCAATTTCTAAACCTAATTCTTTAGCGTTTGTTTCTGCGTTTTTAACACCAAACATTTCAATTAAAGAAAATAAAGTATTACCTAGTTCTTCACTAGTAAGAATGTATTTATCATATTCTTGATTAACCATATCTACTAATAATGTACATACTTCATTAAGATCATTCTTTTCAGGAACAACTAAAATATCATCTTCAATCAATATTATAGATATAGATGCAGAGAAAACTTTTGAGGCTGTAATAGTAGATACTCTTTCATCAGTTATCTTAAAATCTCCTACATCTTCAAAATCAGTAAGATTAATTATTTCTTCACCTGTTGTTTCGTCTGTTTCACCTAAAAACTCGAATAAACATTCTAATAAATTATCAAATTCATTTTCAGACTCTTCACCATTCATAGTATTATCGATAATACGATTAATTCGTTTATATTCTTTATTTTCAATAACATCAACTTCGACTGTTGCTTCTACAGGAATATAAACATTTTCTACTTCAGAAAGCATAGAAGAGAATGCAGTCATAAAGACTGATGATTTAATATGGTATTCATCAAAATCACTTCTAGCAATTCTAATAGTGTTAACATCAATACCTTCCACTTCTTCAAGTGTAATTGAAGAATCTTGTTCATGTTTATTAAGAATTACAAATAAGCTATCTAATAAACTTTCTAACTCATTTTTCTTAATAACTCCATTTTGTAGGGCACTTAATGGAGTTGCAAAATTTGCTGATATTGTATCAGTAAGAGTACCATTTAAAACAAATGATGATGTGATAGTATCAATTGATGACTTTTTAATTTTTATTGAATCTCCAATATTATCTAAATTAAAGTCGTCTTTAATGATTTCATTTCCTTCTTCATCTGTTGTCTTATATTCATCACTAACTAATTCTTGAATAGCAGCAAACAATAAGTATAATTCATCATCAATAACATTTGAATCTTCTGGTAATAATGAAACATGTTCTGAGTAGAACCACTTATTTAAAGCTAACGCTTCAACTAATTCAGCATTAATAAATTCATCATATTCTTCTTTTAATTCTGTTGGTACAGAAATAAATGAGTCTTCTTGATTTGACATATTAATAAGCATATTCATTATTGTTGCTTGAATAGTATAGCTTTTTAATATTTCTTTTTTATTATTAAAGATATTAGCAAACTTAACGTTAATGGTTGATCCATCAATATCAACTATATTTTTTATTTGTTCAAATATATTTATTAATTCATCAGATGATACTATATTTACTGTTTTACCTACAACTGTTGTAGGTGCATGTTTAATTTCACACACTACCGCAGGAATAACTATAGCAAAATCACCATCAGAGAAAGTTGTTAAAGCGTTACTAATTGTATATTTTAAAACTTTAGATTTATACATTTCATTAATAGTGTTTCCTGAAATATTTAAAATAGTATCAATGTCTATACTACCACCCATTAATGAAGTTAATAGTGATTCGCCAGATTCAGTTTTTTCATCTTTTAAATTAATAATTACATCAACAATGTTTTCTACTTCGCCATCTTTAATCCATTTTTCAGGATCATCATAACCCTTAGGCATTGCAACTAAATCAATATCCTCTGTAAGAGAAATAAATACTCCGGCAATAATACCTTTTAAAAGATTTGACTTTTTCAATAAATCAGTAATTTCATCTGATGTTAATACTTCAATATAATCAACTTCTTTATTACCCAACAAGTCTATTACAAAATCAGAAGAACCAAGAATAAAATCAAATAATACCGATAATTCTTCTTTCTTTATTACATTATATGTTTTAGTAACTAAAATTTCTTCATTATTATCATTAGTTGTTTTTACAACTTCTTCAATCTTTTCAGCTGAAGAATCTGTAATATATAATTTAATATCTCCTAAATTCATATAAGTTACAAACGCAGATAAGAAATATCTTAAAGCTTTTGATTCTAATAATTTATCAACTAATTTTTCTTCTATTTCTTCTGACTCATTTAAATCTTTATTTAATAATTCAAATATTGCTTTTAAATCATTTTCATCAACAGTACCATCTGCAATTAACTCATAAATAGTACCACCATCATTTTTGATGAACTCTTTAATAACTGTTAATAAAACTTCTAATTCCCCAGGTTCTTCTGCGGTACTAGCCATAGTGAATTTCTTTGGCATTGTGGCATCAACATTTCCAGTCATGTTTTGTAAAATACCATCAATTGCAGAACCAGGAATAGTAGATCTAAATACTATATCTAAAAGATTAGATTTAGATAACTGAGAAACAAGTTTATCAAATTCTTGTTCCATTTGAGTTCCATTTTCGCCTTCAAATAAATTGAAGACATTAGGAATTATTTTACTTGTATCTTTATCAAATACTTCAGCAGTAATATTTAAAATTGGTTCAACAGAATCAAATAATACATTAAATTCATCAACCCAAGAATTTATTGAGATTTCCGGTAAACTTGCTTTATCTTCTATTAATTCTTCAACACAGAATTCATAAATGTTTTTAAACATTTTATTACCAATATCTTTACGATCATTGAATAATGAAAATGATTGAATTTGATCAATTAATAATGATCCATATTTAAATGCAAGCTTAATATCAAAATTCTTTAAATCAATTCTCGCTTTTAAAGATTCACGTGCTTTAGCTTCTTTTTCCATATCATTTAAAGCTGTAGATGTTATATTTAATACTGCTTTAAATAAATTTTTAATATCTGCTTCAGTAGCTAAATCTGTTACTTTAATGCCTGTATCATTATTAAACAATTTTTGAACAAGCTTAGTTACTTTAGAATCCTCTCCAAGCACTAAATCTATATGATTAACAAATGATGTTAAAGCTGAAAGTGATAAACTAATAATAAATGATTTAGATTCAAAATCATCTATTAATCCTGAGAATTCTTCAACAAAATCCTCATTTTTAACTACATCCATTAAAACATTAAGCATTGCTTGTGAATCGCCACCTAAAATATTAGATACATCACTACCAGCATACTTAACTATTAACGCTGCAGCATTTTTAACAAATCCAATATAAGCACCAGTTTCTCTTCTTACATAGAATTTATCATCTAAACCAAGATTTTCATCCTTAAAGCTACCTTGTAACATAAGATCACAAATGTAAAAATAGTATGGAACATCTTCTTGGTCCTTTATGCTATTTAACACTTTAAAAATACCAGTATCTGACATTTCACATACATAGCTATAATAATCATAAATGGCATTAAATGTATCATCGCCAAAAGAAATTTCTTCTGTAGTACCTTCTTTACGATCAGGTAATGGATCGTTTTCCCCTGTTACAATAAATAACAAACATCCAAAAAATGATAATGCAAATACACTTGAAATAAGACCTCTAGCTACACCCACTAGACCACCCATTAATCTACGTTTCTTATATGGACTACTTGCATCACCATTTTCAAAAGCTTTCTTTTGACGTCTAGCTTTTCTTCTAACAGGATAAAAAATATGATAAATGATATTTAAGAATCCTACTAATAATAAATGTAATACTCCTAAAACAATAAATAATACCATTCTATAAATAAGTTCAATTAAGGCAGATAGATATGCACCAGCATCAACAATAACATAGTAGAATACTTCTTCTTGAGACATGCTGCTTAATAACATTTCTAAAATTATATCTTTAACAGAAGTAAGCTCTTCGCTAACCCCTAATATACTTTGAATGGACGTTCCAAACATGTTTAATATGTAATTTATTAGACTAACCATTGTTTGATCAATATTTTCACTATTCACAATACTAAAAAATATGATTATACAAATAGTCATAGAAGCAGTTGCATGTATTAATAAAATTACACTTTTTCTTAATCCTCTAATTACCCCTACTAAAAAATAAAATCCTAATACTAATAGGAATAGTAAGGTTGGCCCCCAGACAATTAAGCTTTTTATTAACTCTTGTGACATTCTACCATCTCCTTAGATATTCTTATTATACCACCAAACAAAAAATTTAAAACAGAAAAAAGAAAAAATGACATAATGTATATAAAATACATATATGTCACTTTAATTAATCTTCATCAATATCAATGTTTTTTATAGCTGACTTTAAAGCTCTATTCATCTTTTTAGCACAACTACAACATTCTGAACTAGGTATTTTTTTTACTTTCTTATATACTGATCTAGCTATTACGCCACCAACAATCAATACACAAGCAATAATAACAATAATTTCAATAGGCTTCATATTATTTTCTTATCAACTTTGAACGATATGTATTGTAAAAATGAATACCTAATCCCGCTAAAACAAATAATCCAACAAAAATAAATGATGTCCACCACCAAGTACCAACTAAATAAATCATCATTGATACAATATATGATGTTACTAACCAGAACACTAATGTCCATCTAAACTTAGACTTTGTTAATTCTCCTTTGGCTGTTGCAACCGCAGCAAAACAAGGAATAGTTGTCATATTGAAAGCTATAAATGCAATTAAAGCAGGTACTGTAATACCAGTAGCTTCAATCATTGCAACTACTTCCATTACACCTGATTCAGTTGCTACATATCCACCAGCAACACAAGCTGCTAATGTTCCAAAAGTACCAATTACATTTTCTTTTGCAATTAATCCTGTAACAGCAGCAACAACAAATAACCATGTAAAGTTACTTAAATTAGAACCAAATCCTAATGGTGTAAATAAAGGCGCGAATAAACCACCTAAACCAGCTAAAATACTTTCATTCATTCGCATATTTACTACAACTTCTTCACCTTCATAAACAATCATTTGTGGTAAAAATTCATAATTAAAAGTAAAACTTGATAAGAACCATATAACAATTGTTGAAGCTAATATTATAGTAAATGCTTTTTCAATATAGTGTTTTAATTTATCCCATAAATGTAAAGCAGTAGCCTTAACTTGAGGCATACGGTATGCTGGTAATTCCATAATGAATGGTGGAATATCACCTCTCATTGTTGTACTACGCATTAATATTACAGCAACAATTGCAGTAACCATACCTAAAACATACATACCATAAGTAATAATATCTGCATTACCAACACCAAACATAGTAACGATTGCACCTGCAATCGCAGTTAATATTGGAAGTTTAGCTCCACAGCTAAAGAATGGAATAACTCTAACTGTTGCTGTTCTTTCATTTTCATCAGCTAGTGTACGAGTGTTAATCATCGCAGGTACTGAACAACCAAATCCCATAATCATAGGCATAAATGCTCTACCAGATAATCCGAACTTTCTAAATATCTTATCTAGAATAAATGCAACACGAGCCATGTATCCTGAATCTTCTAAAATTGAGAAGAATAAAAATAAAACCATAATTTGTGGAACGAAACTTAATACTCCAAACACTCCACCTAATACACCATCACCAATTAAACTTTGAATCCAAAGTGGCATAGATTCTAACCATCCACCTATCAAATCACTTAAACCACTAGTTAATGAATCTACTAAATTAAATAAGATTACCCCTGGTGAATTAATACCACCATCAGTCCAAAATAACCCTTCAAATAAAGTACCCGCAAAACTAGGATTAACATCTTCAAATAATCCTCCTAAGAAGAATAAATTTTCAGAGAAAGTAAGATGGAAAACCATAAATAATATGCCTAAAAATATAGGAATACCTAACCATTTATTAGTTAATACTCTATCAATTTTATCAGATTTTGTCGCAACACCTACAACTTCTTTTTTAGCCATAGTTCTTGTTGTTGAATAATATTTAGTAATATGTTTATATCTTGCATCTGCAATGATAGCCTCTAAATCATCTCCAAAAACTTCATCATCAAATGTCTTCTTAAATTCATCAACTATTTTAACTAAACTTGGATGATCATAAACTTCTAATTCATCCATTTCAATAAGTTTAATTGCATGGAATAAAGGATGTTCAACCTCTAATCCCTTAAATGCAGCCTTACAATCACCAATTAAGTGATCAAGTGAACTTTCACTTAAAACTGAATTACCTTTTCTTTTTTCTAAGGCAGCTTGATATGCTATTTCCATTAGTTTATCAAGATTATCTTCCTTTTGAGCTGAAATACAAACTACAGGAATCCCCATTCTTTTAGATAAAAGATTAGCATCAATTTTATTACCATCTTTTTCAAAAACATCCATCATATTTAATGCTACAACTACAGGAACATCCATTTCCATTAATTGTGTTGTTAAATATAAATTTCTTTCAATATTAGTAACATCAACCACATTTATTACACAATCAGGCTTATCATTAATAATAAAATTTCTAGAAATAACTTCTTCTGGTGTATATGGTGATAACGAATATATACCAGGTAAATCTATTACATTAATAGGCTCTGAACATTTTTTATATAATCCCTCTTTTTTATCTACTGTTACACCTGGCCAGTTTCCAACATGTGCAGTTGAACCAGTTAAAGAATTAAAAAGAGTTGTTTTTCCGGAATTAGGATTTCCGGCTAAAGCAAAAACCTTCATTATTTTACCCCCTTAATATTAACTAACACAAAACAAGCTTCAGCTTTTCTTAGTGTTAATTCGTATCCTCTTAAAGTAATTTCAATTGGATCACCTAATGGTGCCATTTTTCTTAAATATACTTCTGTACCAGGAGTAATCCCCATATCTAACATTCTTCTTCTAATTTTTCCTTCTCCACCAATGAATTTTACTTCACCAAATTCACCAATAGATAATTTATCTAAAGTTTTTTCCATAACTACTCCTCCATATCTCTAATAATGGTTAGTCTACACTAACTTTACCCATATAATTATAGCACTTCTTTAATAAAAGTCAACTTAATTTTATATTTTTTAATAAAACATTTGCAAAACACTAAATACTATGGTATACTAATTTATGCGTAATTAGGAGTATGGTGTCAACGGTAGCACGCGGGTCTCCAAAACCTTTAGTTCGGGTTCGAATCCTGATACTCCTGCCATTTATAAAAAACAAGTAGAAGAAATTCTACTTTTTTTATTTATTTTTCAAAAAAATGTAATTTTCTGTCTATTTATTTAATGGGGCAAAATTAATAAAAGGAGAAAATTATGAAAAAGAAAATAATAATTATATTTAATTTGTTATTGTCATGTATCTTATTAGTCTCTGCTTTTAACATTACCTCTAAGGCAGCAACTAAAGAATATGAATTAGTAACACCATTTTTTAATCTAGAATTTTTCGAAGAAGATTACCATATCTTTAATAAAGGTTATTATTTAATTGTA
>JBGVFV010000009.1:0-1657 GCA_045121295.1 Candidatus Pelethenecus sp. | reverse complement strand
GTTTCTAAATTCACGTTCCTGTTTATTTTTAGGAATATAATCAGGGTCTAGAACTTTTAAAGTGTTGAATGGATCAGCAGCAAATATCTGTAACTGTTCTTGCCAGGTATTACAGCCGGTGTTTAACTGCCAGTTCTTTTTAGTCATCTGAGCGTAAAATGCTCTTGCCTGTTGTTCTATAAGTGCGGTTTTACGTTCGTTTTCCCAATCTTCAGTAATCTGCATAGGTGTGTAAATGGCACGTATAGCATCTACAATATCCTCAATGGAAACAGGTTGAACAACCTGAACGGATAACACGTTTGCCTTCCTGTAAGGTTCGGGTTCTTTGCTGTATTTCTCTGCGATGTTTTTTGTCCACGTTGCAATTCTGTTATTAACGCTCTTGATATAACATCCCGATTTATCCTTCCACTCTAAATTCTGCCAGTAGTCGATAAAGGCTGTTGTCTGACTTTCAACAAATTCCTTCTGCACGTTTTCACCGAAATAGTGAATAAGCCTGTCGGTCATTCTTGCCAGAACTTCATCATAGGCAGGCGGAACAAACTTTTTTCTTTTAGCCTGTTTTTGATGTTCGGGATGTTCAATAACAACGTCATAAGGCTGTTTGATAATACGTTCACACTCAACATTAACCGCTTTGAGATATAAGGCATCCTGTTCAGAATCGTATAAGCGTTCGATATATCCCTTTTTCAAAAGACTTCTGACTGCATTTGAAACACTGGATTTTGAAACATCAAAAGGTGTGTTGTCTGCCAGGGTTCTGACAGTTTTAAAACACCCTTTACCGAAACGAGTGTCTTTGTAGATAATCGTTAAGACCATGAGTTCGGCACCGGTGAATTTTTTGTCTGAAAGGTATTTAAGAAATTCAAGCATTTTTAAACCTTTTCAGTCTAGGTACTGAGTTCCTGTTCATTGAATAAACCACTTTCACTGAATTGGTAAGGGATCTTCTTTTGGAGATGATGCCTAACTGCTGCAATTCCTTCAGTGCGTTATGAAGGGTAATGACGCTGATTTTAAATGGCATATTCTGGAGAAACTCCTGAATAGTCATATCGGTACTGCCTGTTAATTCACACTGTTTTTCAACGTAAAGAAAAACACAGTAGGTTGAGGGTTTTAACCTCAAAACTTTTTTCACCATTTGTCTGTTCCTTGCTTTTGTCCAAAATTTAATACATGATACGTCCTCCAAAATTTTTTTGCAAGTATTTTATTTTTTAAATTTTTTGATTTTTAAAGGGTTTATCGCTATCAGTAAGCACTGATGTTAATTTTTGGACAGTAATCAAAAGAAAGAAAGAAAGAACCAAAGAAAGAAAGAAGAATAATAATAAATTAATAAAATAATATTCTCTTTTTTATTTTTTATTTTTAGTAACTAATATGTAACTGATATGTAACTTATATTAATATTTGCAAGCACCATGCCAACTTTTTAAATTTTGGCAATTTTTTTGAAAAAATTTTTGTGCCGCAAAACTGTTTTGTGTTTTTGGTCGCCCTGAATGTTTTTTGACCTTCTTTTCATGAAATTTTTGTGTAGAATTAAAGACATCAGGAAAAACTCTAATTTAGAGAATCAATAACCCTTTCAGGGTTTCTTATAAATCAGATGTTATTTCTTGTTTTTGCTCAAAAGACC
>JBGVFV010000008.1:0-1727 GCA_045121295.1 Candidatus Pelethenecus sp. | reverse complement strand
TTAGCTCTCGTAATCATTGTATATACTTGTTGTCTATTTAACATAACAAAATGTGAGTAGTCAATACAACTAACTACATATGGAATTGTACTACCTTGACTCTTATGAGTTGTAATGGCATAACCTAATTCAATGGCTTGTAAGTCTTTCCCACTAATTTCTACTTCTCCTATATTATAGAAATCTATTACTAGTTTGCTTTCTTCTATATCAACACTTATGACTTCTCCCATATTTCCATTAAATATATTAGGTTGTACTTCATAGTTGTTTTTCGTATTAATGACTTTATCACCTTTATATATTCTTACTCCGTTAATTTCAATAAATGCTCCCCTATGCTTTTCTTCGGGTAACACATAATCCTG
The DNA here is from genome assembly GCA_045121295.1 of Candidatus Pelethenecus sp. Taxonomy (GTDB): domain Bacteria; phylum Bacillota_I; class Bacilli_A; order Acholeplasmatales; family Anaeroplasmataceae; genus Pelethenecus. Next base: position 1,359 of record JBGVFV010000008.1, on the reverse strand, counting down.
TATCAGTTTGTTTATTGTGTTACAACCTGCGTTCCCTACTTTTGTTGGGGAAATAACGGATATTTGTGATATATCGCCTTTACACTCTTTGTATAACTTTCTAAAACTATCCAATACGTGTTCTAGTGTAGGTCGTGGAACATCAATATCTTTTTTATATTGGTATCCTATCACTGTTAAGTCTTGTAAATCTCCTAAAGTTTCTTTTCCATACCAACCATCTTTATATTTAGTCTTACCTTTCGCTATGTCAATACTGAAAGGAATAATACCAGACTTAGCACTTTGTCTATGAATTTCATCAAACGTCACAACAGGAATCTGCTCACTATCAATCATATCAAATAATATGTTTCCAACCCCAATAGCCTCTAACTGGTTTGTATCTCCCAATAGAATAAGTTTAGAACCTGTTGGAATTGCCTTAATCAAAGCATTAAATAAATAAATATCGGGCATTGACGCTTCATCTAGGATAACCATGTTAGTCTGTAAAGGATTTTCCTCATTATGTTTAAATCCTTGTTTGGGAATGTAACCCAATAACGTATGAATTGTACTACCATCTTGTCCTGTAATGTCACGTAAGTTTACACTGGCTTTCCCACTTAATGCACATTGTTTGAATGAGTAAAATTCATCTAAACACGACAAAACTCCTGCTACTGTTGACGACTTACCAGTACCACCATATCCTCTTATGATTACTACATTATGTTTAATAATCTCTTTGATGCCTTGTTTTTGACGTTCTGTAAAACTCCACCCTTGTTTATTCTCTTGTGGAATTAATAAATTATCAACTTCATCTTCATCCAAATCAATGTTGTTAGTGCCTTTAATTAATCTTTGTAAATGATGATTAATAGACTTTTCAGTTTCAAATACTTTTCGTAAGGCAATAATTAGACTATCTTCTGTATCTCTAAAATACAACTTCTTTTCGTCTATAAGGTCTTGAATTGTTTCATCAACTAAATCTTGATGTATCCCTTGTCCTAAATATTCCTCAACATTGTCGACTATTTCATCATAATAAGCATAACTATGTCCATTACTGTTTCCTATTTCCTCTAAATAGTAAAGGATATAAGCACGTACTCTTCGACTATCTAACTTATCAATACCTGAGTTCAATGCTATTTCATCTGCTTTTAAAAATCCTATCCCCTCTACTTCTGTCATATCGTAAGGATTTGACTCTAGTTTTGCTAAGGCTAAATCGGGTGAATCTTTAAAGTGTCTAATAATTTTATTAATCATAGTCATTGTCAATCCATAATTAGTTATCATCTTCTGATAGACAATTCCATAATCTTTACACTCATAGTATCTGTCAATCATCTTCTGAGCAGTTTT
>JBGVFV010000007.1:0-24073 GCA_045121295.1 Candidatus Pelethenecus sp. | reverse complement strand
CGCAATGGAAAGAAGGGGAACACATTTCCCCTTCAACCCCATTAATTTCGATAAAAAAATACTACGGCTTTTTTATAGCCGTAGTTACTACATAAATTTTATAGCCTATATCTTTCCTACAAAGAATTTAACTTTCCATTTTTTATCATTTTCACAATTATAGCATTTTTCATTTTTACTAGGATTAAATGTACCGCAATTAGGACATTTCCATATTCCAGAAATAGTTTTATTTATAGTATTACTATTTTTTGATGCTTTAATTTTAACTGGTAAATTTTGAGAATTAGCTTTAGAAACACTTAATCCATAAATAATACATTCTAATGCATAAAACAAGAAAAATAATACAAATGCAGCAATAAATGTTAAACATATAGCAAATGCAAACATAAGTCCATTAAAACCTACTATATCAGAATATGATACCGCAAAAGATCCTAAAACTCCTACAATAATAGTTACAATTAATATAACTATTTTAAATATACCAATTCTCTTTTCACCATCTGACAATTTATACATATAATTTCCTCCCTCTTATTAATTTTTATTATATATCAATTAAATATATATTTAAACATAATAAAACAAAAAAGCACAAAAGAGTGCTTTTTAGTTCCAATTATTCTTTTTAATAATTTGCTTATAGCCAATTTTAATTGCTAAAATCTTAAATGGCTTAATTAATAATGAATATACTATAAAGTATGTTCTATAACGTAATTTCTTATATAATTTACGATTTTTAGATTTGAATTCTTTAAAATATTCTCTATATTCTTTGATTTTTTGTTTATCATGTTTAATGTATACATAGAAGAATGTTAAATATGATTTAACAATTAAATCATGCATCATATATTTATAATGATGTTTATCTAAAGCTTTTAATTCATCTAAAGTATATGCATAAGATAATTCTTTCATTACTCTAATTTGCATATAATAGTTCTTACTCATATTATTTAATGTAACAGATTGATTTGGTCTACCCACATAATAACGATAGAAAGGAATATTTAAATAATACATGCTCTTCACATAATATAAAGGCTTGAATGCATAAATATTATCCACGTAAAAAGTATGATGTGGTAAGATAGAATTTGATTTTAAAATGATTTCTCTTTTAATTATCATTTCATGCATCATTAAATAATCAGCCACACCTTTTAATCTTACATCTTTCCAAGTGATAAACTCATTTGGTTTGATACGATTTTCTAGTTTTTCTTCATATGATTTATTAAGGTCTAATCTTTCATATACTTCATTAACAAAATACATGTCTGGTAATTTATTGATCTTATCATGTTCAATCATTGTATTAATTAATTTAATATATGATTCCTCATCAACCCAGTCATCTGAATCAACACATTTATAGTAAATACCTGTAGCCACTTCTAAACCAGCATTCAAACCAGAACCATGTCCACCATTTTCTTTATCAATAACGATAATAGTTTCTGGATATTTTTCCTTATATTCATTTGCGATATTTATAGTGTTATCTTTAGACCCGTCATTAACAATAATTATTTCTACATGTTCTTTACACACTAATAAAGAATCAATACATTTATTTAAATACTTTTCAGAATTATATGATGGTACAACAAAGGAAATATATTTCATATTATTTAACCTCGTTTATAAAATTTAATGCTTCTAATATAACTTTATCCATATCATAATACTTATATTGAGCTAATCTACCACCAAAATAAACATTTGATAAAAGTTTAGATTCTTCATAATATTTATTATATAGTTCATTATTTTTGTCATTATTAACTGGATAATAAGGTTCATCACCTTCTTCAAAAGCCTTTGAATACTCTTTTGAAATAATAGTCTTAGGTGATGTAGTATCAAACTCAAAATGTTTGTGTTCTATGATTCTAGTATATGGAACTTCATATTCAGTATAGTTAACTACAGCATTACCTTGATAATTAGGACAATCTATAATTTCATTTTCAAATCTTACTGTACGATATTCTAATTTGCCATATTTAAAATCAAAAAATTGATCAATTGGACCGGTATAAATTATATTTTTTGCAATACTATTTAATTCTTCCTTGTTAAGGAAATAATCACAATTTAATCTAACTTCAATTCCTTCTAACATTTTTTCAATGATAGCTGTATATCCACCTACAGGAATACCTTGATATCTATCATTAAAATAATTGTTATCATAAGTAAATCTTACAGGAAGACGTTTAATAATGAATGGTGGTAATTCTGTACATTGTCTCCCCCATTGTTTAGCAGTATAACCTTTAATCAACTTTTCATAAATAGTCTTACCTACTAATTTAATAGCTTGTTCTTCTAAATTTGTAGGAGTTTCGATGTTAAATGCTTTCTTTTCTTCTTCTATTTTTTTATAAGCATCAGTTGGTGTAAATACATCACTCCATAATTTAGAGAATGTATTCATATTAAAAGGTAAGTTATATAGTTCATTTTTATATCTAGCAACCGGTGAATTAATATAATTATTAAATTCAGCAAATTGATTTACATATTCCCAAACCATCTTATTAGATGTATGGAATATATGAGCACCATATTTATGAACATTAATTCCATCAATATTTTCAGTATATATATTACCTGCAATATGATTACGTTTATCAATAACTAAGCATTTATAACCTTTTTTATTTAATTCATAAGCACAGATGGCACCATATAAACCTGAACCTACAATCAAATAATCATACATAGCGTCATCTCCTATACTAGTTTAGTTCTTCTAGTGTATCTAAAAATTCCTTAAAATATGCTGGAATTTCTGAATCAAATTCTAGCCATTCATTAGTTCTTGGATGATTAAATCCTAAAACCTTAGCATGTAAGAATTGTCCACCATCACCAATAACTTTTCTTCTACCATATACTTTATCACCTACAAGTGGATGACCAATATATTCTAAATGAACTCTAATTTGATGTGTTCTACCAGTTTCCAAAGCACATTCAATTAAAGTGAATCCTTTATATCTTTTTAAAACTGTAAAATGAGTAACTGCTTCTTTACCAAGCTTAGTAACTGCCATTTTCTTTCTATCATCTTTATCACGTCCAATAGGGGCATTTATTTTCCCTCTATTAGGAGCAATATTACCATAAACTAAAGCTTGATAACGTCTTTTACATGAATGAGTTTTTAATTGTTCAGTTAAAGCTAATGAAGCTTCATCATTCTTAGCAATCATTAGTAAACCTGAAGTATCTTTATCAATACGATGAACAATACCAGGTCTAACAACACCATTAATAGTTGCAAGATCATCTAATTCATATAATAAACCATGAACTAATGTGTTTTCATAGTTACCACATGCAGGATGAACAACCATACCTTTAGGTTTATTAACAACTGCAACATCTTCATCTTCATAAACGATTTCTAAATTAAGATCTTGTCCTACAATATCTAATGGTTTTTCATCTAATAATTCATATTCTAAAATATCATTTTCTTTTAATTTGTAAGATTGTTTTTCAACTTTAGAATTCACTAATACTTTGTCTTCTTCAATCATTTTAGCAATATAGCTTCTAGATTTACCCTCTAAAATACTAGTTAAAGCTTTATCTAATCTTACATTTACTAATTCATTGTTAACTACTAGCTTTTCCATACTTCTTATTTCTCTTTTCTTCTAAAAATAATATATCAATAGCAAGTAATACTACACCAATAACTAAAAACACATCAGCTACATTAAAGATAGGAAAACCTGAATTAAAGATTAATCCCCATAATGAATCTAGTGGTTTTAAGATTATCATATCTACTACACCTTGTCTAATTTCAAATACTGTTAAAAATCTATCAATCATATTTCCAAAAGTACCTGCAAGTAACATACATGTAGCTAATGAATATAATTTTTTAGTTTTCCAATCATTCTTTATAACAAAGAAAATAATAACAACAGAAGCTATTAAACTTAAAATAGCTAATGGTAAAGTATTATCATCAAATAAACTCCAAGCAGCTCCTGTATTATAAGTTAAAGTAAGATCTAAAACACCAGGAATAGCATTAACAATGTTATTTTTAGCTATCATTATTTCAGCAAAATATTTACTTACAATATCAGCTAATAAAAATACAAAAAGTAATATTAATGTTATAGCCATAATCTTCCTCCTTTTATACAAGTAATAAAGACCATAAAATAGTTAAAATTATCATAAATAATCCATCATATAGATAATATGATTTTAATCCTTCTATATTATGTTCTTTAAGTACAATTTTATGGAATAGTATTTTAGTTAATACTAATACTAATCCAGCTAATAATCCTATTCCAACTATAACTATTTTCATAGTATCGTTAAATATTAATAAATTAATTAATATCGCAATAGGACCTGAAAATACTAATAAACTTAGTAAAAAACTTAATAATAATGTAATTAAATTACCACTTAATAAATTAGTTTCTTTTAAATATTGTCTAACATATAGATACTTTGAAAAACTTTTACGCATTTTTTAGTACCTCCAAAGCATCATAAAATGTTTCAACCATATATAATTTCATCTTAGGATTTTTTAATGTATTATAAGCTTCTAAAGCTTCAGCATAATTTTCTGAAGGACATAAAAATATATCCATGTTATCATCATTAGCTGTATGAATCTTTTGTTTAATACCACCAATTGCCCCTACATTTCCATTACCATCAATAGTACCTGTACCTGCAATTTTCAATCCCTTAGTTATATCTATATCTACCAATGAATTATATAAAGCTAAAGTTTGTAATAATCCACCAGATGGACCACCTACATTAGTTTTTTTAATTGTATAAGATGGTGATGTCCCATCTTTAATATCATAAATAGAATATCCACTAATTTTCATATTATCAGCAGTATTTTTAATTCTTTTAGATAATCCATTTCTCATAACAATGTATTCAGTTTGACCATCTTTACTATTTACACCCAAATTAAATAATTCTTTAAATGAATTAAAATCATCTTTAGCATAAATGTCATTTACACCAACTATTTCATCACCAATTCTAAATTCAGAATTAACACCATAATATGCTACCTTATAACAATTAAATTCATAGTCAAAAACTATAGAAGGATTAACTTTCTTAGCTTCTTTATATGCACATATTAAAGCATAATTAATACTCGAATTATGTTGAATTTTAGACATTTCATTTAATTCTTTATCAGATAAATGTAGATAACTAGAAGAAATATCACTTACATCATTAATTTTTGAATCCTTTAATATCATATTTTGAAAAATTGTAGAATGATCCATACTAATAACATAAATACTAGAAAAAGAACCTTCTTCAATATATTCTCTATCTACTTCTACAAATTTATCTATAACTGTAGTATCACCTTTTAGTGTTACAGTTTTATCTGTACGAATACAACATAAAAGTAAAATTGGTAGGTTAATGATTAAACCAATCACTAACACTAACCAATACTTCTTTAAAAATATTTTCATTTAATCAACCCTTTTGATTTCTACATCAATTTGATCCATTTTTTCATATGTTACACCTGCTGAATCAAACATACGACGTGATGCGATAAATGATTCTTGATCATGATATTTATCACATCCATACACAACATGTTTAATACCTGATTGAATAATTAATTTAGCACATTCATTACATGGAAATAAAGTAACATATAAAGTGGCATCTTTTAATGAAGATGTACAGTTAAGTATCGCATTAGGTTCAGCATGAACCACATATGGATACTTACTATCTAAATAATTAGCACCTTTTCCCCATGGATATTCTTGATCACTACATCCCATAGGAAAACCATTGTAACCAATACCAATTATTCTTTTGTCTTGGTTTACTACACAAGCACCAACTTGAGTAGATGGATCTTTACTTCTTTTAGCAGATAAAGAAGCTACACCCATAAAATATTCATTCCAACTAATATGAGCCATATAAGTACTCCTAATATTATGGATTTAAACGATCTGGACCACGGAAGATGAACATAGCATCTTTAATACCTTGGTTGAACATAATCATAGTAATACGGTCTACACCAATACCAAATCCACCATGAGGAGGACAACCATATTTAAAGAAGTCTAAATAGAATTTAACATCTTCATCTAAACCTTTTTCTTTAGCTTGAGCTACTAAAACATCATATCTATGTTCTCTTTGAGCACCAGTAGTGATTTCACAACCCTTCCAAATTAAGTCATAACCACATGGTACACCATGTTCATCACGCATATGATAGAATGCACGACATTCTTTAGAATATCCTGTAATAAATAAGAATTCATGACCAAACATATCCATAGACAATTTTTGAACCATTCTTTCACCTTCAGTTGTTAAATCGCCTTTTTCTGATTCATCAACAACATAACCATATCTAGCTTCTAATTCAGCATAAACATCTTTTAAAGCCATTCTAGGGAATGGTAATGTAGGAACTACAATATCAATATCAAAAACAGCTTTAATTTGTGCACCATATTTTTCAGCTACACCTGCTAAAGCATAAGCCAACATTTCTTCTTCCATTTTCATAACATCATCATATGATTCGATATATGAGAATTCTAAATCAAAACCAGTGAATTCTGTAGCATGTTTACGAGAAGCAAATTTTTCAGCTCTAAATACTGGACCAGATTCAAAAATTCTTTCAAAACCAGAAGCCATAGCCATTTGTTTATAGAATTGTGGTGATTGAGCTAAATATGCATTACGATCAAAATAATCTACTTTAAATACACCAGCACCTGATTCAGATTCAGCACCAATTAATTTTGGAGAGTGAACTTCAATAAAATCACGATCCACTAAGAATTCTCTACATTTAGCTACAAAATGAGATTGAGCTTTAAACATTAAAGTGTTTTTGTCAGTTCTTAAATCAATCCATCTATAATCTAATCTTAAGTCAATATTTGTTTCTTCTCCTTTTGGAGCAACAATTGGAGATGGTTCAGCAATACTATGAATTTTAATAGTATCTGGATACATTTCCATATTATTTAATTTAACGTATTCAGAAGCTTGAATTAAACCTTCAGCTTCAATAACAGAATCAATAGTAATTTGATTTAAAGTTTCTTCTAATTCTGGATGTTTTTCTTTTTCAATAGTTAATTGTAATTTACCACTAACATCTCTTAAAACGATGAAGCACATCCATTTTTTATTACGGATGTTTTCAACGAAACCTGCAACTTTATTTACTTCACCTAATTTAATATCTTTTAACATTACTCTTTTCATTTTACTTTACCTCTTTTTCTTTACAGCTACCACATGCTGATTTACTATTAACATATTTTAAAATGTAAGGATATACCTCTTCAATAGAAATTGTTTCTTGTACATCAGTTTCATTATTCTTAATATTAATTTGATTATTATTTAATTCATCTTCACCTAAAATACAAGTAAACATAGCGTTATTATTATCTGCCGCTTTAAATTGTCCTTTTAAACCACGTGAATTATAATCCATATCACAATATAATCCACCTAATCTACATACGTTCATAATCTTAACATTTTCTTCATAAGCCTTTTCACCTAAGCTAATAAAGTATGCATGTAAAAATTTAGGCTTACCTAATTTTTTGCCTACTAATTCACAAGCTAATAATAATCTTTCCATACCAAATGCCATACCAACAGCTGGAGTTTCAGGACCACCTAGATCTTTAACTAATGAATCATATCTACCACCAGCGCCGATTACATTTTGAGCACCGAATTCAGGAACATCTACTTCAAGTTCAAATACAGTGTGTGAATAGTAATCTAAACCTCTAACTAAAGAATCATCAACTTCATAATCAATATTCATTGATTCTAAAGCTTTTAAAACCTTAGCAAAATGTTCTTTTGAACTTTCAGTTAAATAATCTTTAATCTTTGGTGCATTTTTAAAGAATTCTTTATGACGATCTACTTTACAGTCTAAAATTCTAAGTGGATTCTTTTCTAGACGATTTAAACAGTCTGGACATAATTCTTCTTTATAGTTATTAAAATATTCAATTAATACATTACGGTAGTTATCTCTTGATTCTTTATCACCTAAAGTATTAACCTTTACTTTAACACCTTTTAAACCTAAAGCTTTAATAACAGTAGTTCCTAATGCGATAACTTCAGCGTCAATTAGTGGACTAGCCGAACCTAATGCTTCAACTCCAAATTGACTAAATTGTCGCATTCTTCCTTTTTGTGGTCTTTCATATCTAAACATTTGACCCATATAAAACAATTTATTGATAGGATTAGATGCATACAACTTATTTTCTACAAACGCTCTAACACAACCTGCAGTTCCTTCAGGACGAAGTGTAATATCACGACCACCTCTATCCTTAAAGTCATATGTTTCTTTTGTAACCATATCAGATGTATCATTTAAATCTCTATGGAATGTTTGACTTGATTCAAAAATAGGAGTTCTAAGTTCACTATAATTGAAAATTTCACAAATCTTTCTGATTGTTGATTCTAGTTTTACCCATGTTTTTGATTCAGTAGGTAAAACATCATACGTACCTTTTGGTTTTGTAATCATATTTTATTCCCCCTCATATTGATAACAATACATGCTATAATACATAGCAATTCTTTCATGATTTTTTATCTTAATCAATGATTGATATTCATAATGATATCCACATTGTAAAATAACTTGTTTAGAAGCTTGGTTTCCTAGAGTATGACCTACTAATATTTTATCCAAATCTAATTCTTCAAATCCTATTCTTGTCATCTCTTTTAAACATCTTTTCATAATGCCTTGATTCCAATATTCTTTATGAAGTATAAATCCAACTTCAGCAGTATTTATACTTTGATAATAGGTATGAAAATCTATCATACCAATAACACGATAATCAGCTTGTTTATCGACAATTGCGTAACCCACAGGTAACCCTTGTTCATAAGGTCTTTTTAAGAAAATATCTCTAATACATCTTCTTGCCTCGATAGGCTTAATAAAAGGCCCCCAATTAAGATGCTTACACGTTTCAGCATCACTACCTATAATGAAGTAATCTAAATAGTCAGCTTCACATATATCTCTTAATTCAAATCTTCCTAAATTTACTACTGGTAATTCTGTTTTCATAACTTCACCCTTTCGTAAAAATCAAATAAAAAAGTCCTTAAAAAACTTTTAAGGACGATTAACCGCGGTGCCACCTTATTTCTAGATAAAAATCTAGCTCTTAAAATTCCGTTAACGCCTGGTACGTCTTTTATTAAAAGCTCTCAAAAAGTGTCTTTCATTATTACTCTTATAGATGCTTACACCAACCATCCTCGCTTGAATAAGAAATTAATAATTACTCTTCTTTCGTTATCAATTTAATTATATTTAATATTTTATCATTTATGACAGATATTTTCAACTATTATATTTTTTTAAAATATAAAAAATCCACTCCGAATAAACGGAATGGATTAGTTGGATATATTAATTATATTTCTTTTCAATTAAAATATCATTATAATCTGTATTTACATTAAATGAATCACGTAATCTAAAATCTTCAATCATTAAATCTCTAACTTCTAACAATGTGTCTGTATATTCATTAGTTCTATAATTTCTAAAATAGTAACTAAAATATACATAATCAATAATAGCTACTGTATAGACCTTATCTGACACAAAATTACCATCAATAGTATTAACATAGTTATGTGATTTATTATCATTATAAAATTTATTTAAATCTGAACCTTTAACTTTACATAAAATAATATGATTATCAAAAGGATTTAAATTATATACATTATCAAAATTAAGTTCACCAGCAGGAACTTTACTTCTAAATCCACCAAAATTACCAATTGCACAATCAGCACCTGTAGCAGTCATCATTAAATTAGAAACATATTTAATAAAATTATCTTTATATCTACTTAATTCAGATACATTTTTACAATATACTTCTTCAATAATATCTTTATCACGGTTGTAATATCCATCAACAATATCTTCAACTTCTTGTACATAATTAACACCAGCAGAACTTACATTAACATGAGATAAAGAGGCATGAGAAACTTTTCTTTCTTTAGTGTTAAACTCTAAAACGATTTTACCCATGGTAGATAAAGTTCCATTAGATTGAATTACTGCCATTGGTGTACCACCAGAACGAGAAATCATACCACTTTGTTTAGTATGAGTATGTCCATTTATAACTGCATCAACCATATAACCATCGTTATACTTAATTTTAGCAATGGCATTATTTGGTTCATAATTAGAAACTCCAGATGAATCTCCATCATGAATATTTACGACAATAATATCAGCACCATTTTGTCTTAAGTTTGTTCCTAATTTAGTAACTATGTTAGTCATATCATAACTTTGAGCTTTAAATGAATAATCAATTGTCATATTAGCATTAATTGATCCCATAACATTTCCAATTAAACTAATAACACCAATCTTTACATTTTCTTTTTCAATTATTTTAGATTCATAAATGTTTTCACCTAAAAGTAACTGATTTTTATAATATATATTTGAATTAATTAATGGAAAGTTAGCTTCACCATTATTTTTATCACCATCAAAATAATTTAAAATTTTATCTAAGCCCCAGTCAAATTCATGGTTACCAATGCCTAAAAAATCAACCTTCATCTCATTCATACAATCAATAACTACTTGACCATAACTTAATCTTGAGATAGCTGTTTCTTGGAACATATCACCATTAGCAACTAATAATGTATTATCTTCTTTTTGTTCTTTTCTAATATTTTCTACTAAATAAGCCGCATTAGAAATACCATTCTTACCATAACTATCTTGTTCAATATGGCCATGAATGTCATTCATTTGAACAATTTCCACTTTTACATTTTCTGGTACACTATTTTCTGTTTCACCAACAGTTGGTGTTTGTTCTTCAGTCTTATCTTCAGTAGGAAGTTCCTCAGTAGGAAGTTTTTCTGTTGGAGTTACTTCTGGTGTTGGAGTAGAACTACCAAAATCAAAATTAAATTCACAAGAACATAATCCTAAACATGATATTAATGTTAATAAAAAAATATATATCTTTTTCATTTTATTACCTCGCGTCAATTATGCAACAAAACTATTATCAGTTTCTTCATTAAAAAACTCTTCTTCATAGTCATAGTCTTCATCTTCATAATCATATAGTTCATTAGTGTTTTCTTCTAACTTTTGGATAAATTCTTCATCTGATTCAACATCATTCATTGATTCAAAAGTTTTATTTAAGAAATCTAATTTTTCTAATACTTCACCTAAATTTTGATAACATCCTTTAGCAAAATCATTTTCTTCTCTTAAGAAAGTAGTAGTTATATTTAATTTGTTTAATGTTTTAGAAATACCAGCAAAAATATATCTATCAGAAATTTCTATTTCATCTGGCATACCATTATGTTTAAAAACATCATCAATATATGCAAACATATATTCGCCAATCTTTTCAGGTTTACAATCAATTAGATTAGTAAACCATTTATTTTGATTTTGATAATACATAAATACTACTGAAGTAAAGAAATCATTCTCTTTTTCTTTAATAGGAATATATAATCTACCAATATGACATTTTTCATTAATATAATTATAAGAAGAAGCTTCTTCTACAAATGGTTCATTAACCTTTTTAATAGAAGGCATTGTTTCAAAAGAGATATCAGGTAATGGAACAACATTATATGTATATTCATTATTATTAAATACACCTAAAGCCATTAATTCATTATTAAATATTTCTTTTAATTGGTCTTCATCATTTTTAATAACAGAATAGACATAATTTAAAAACGTATGTATTTCCGTTAAATCAGTTTTATTAGGTTGAGTAAACCCATAACCTTCTTTTAAAATAATTAATATTAAATTATTTGCAGTAACATTAGCTTTCATTTTTTTTAAGAATCTACGATCCATTTCGTCTAATTCTTCTTTTGGTAACATTGTAACAGCTTTAAGGTTTGCGAACGCTCTATCAAAACCATAACTATTTGGACATGTTACTAACTCATGAACATGATTTAAACCTGGTTTATTTAAAAACATTTGAATTCCTGGATGTCCCTTCCATACCATATCAGAAAAAATAGTCATACCTTGACTTTTTTCATCCATAAAGTGGAAACAATCATTTCTACCATATTTTTCAAATGGCTTTAAATCCATTATTTGTTTATATAACTTTTTAATATCTCTATACAATTGTTGTAACTCAGTGATTTTAGACTTCATTATTCCACCACCTTCTCATATATAATTACTTTTTTAATACCATATGTTTTATCTTTAATTAAATAAAGGTTTTCATATTCTTCTTTATATTTACTATTTTTTTCCATTTCAAAAACTAATAATCCATTATTATTTAATTTAGGATTACATAATTCAATAATCTCATCAATATTATCCATCTTATATGGAGGATCTAAAATGATAAGATCAAATGTAGAATTATAGTTTTCTAAAAAAACTTTATAATCTAAATTATAAAATTCTACATCATTTATACCTAATGATTTACAGTTAGTCTTACAAACATCTAAAGCTTTATTGTTTAAGTCATTTAAAATTATTTTATCTACTCCACGTGAATATGCTTCAATTCCCATAGCTCCGCTACCAGCAAATAAATCTAAACATACTCCACCATCAAAATATGGTCCTATCATATTAAATATAGCTTGTCTAACTTTATCTTGAGTTTCTCTAGTTGTTTCTAAATTAGTCATATTAATTATTCTATGTCTAAGTTTTCCACCTACTATACGCATTTTTTCACTTCCCTTGTATATATTTAAAATAATAGAGCATATTAAAAATGTATTTCATTTTAATACTTTCTCTTCTTTAAATGAAAATAAGGGCCAATGGCTCTTATTTTTTTGGTAATGTAGCTACTTCTTTATATGTAATCTTCTTACCAAAGAAAGATTTATTTTTAAGATCTTTAAAGAATCTTAAAGCAACACTATTTACTTCTAAATAAGTTTTATCTTCCTCAATAATAATTTTACCAAAATGTTCACGATGTACTTTAATTTCATCATGAAGATAATTAACTATTTGATTAGGTTTAACTCTTTCATTTTTACCAACATTAAGCATAACATAAGAATATTTCTTTGGTGATTCTTTTGTAGACGTTTTCTTTCCTTTAGAATCTTTATTCTTAGGTTCCTTACCTTTTTTTGTTACTTCTCTTTCAGATTTAGGTCTTACTGTATCAATTGGATTATAATCTTTATCTACATTAGAATCTAACATTTCTAATAATCTAATTATTACTGGTGTTGGATCTGTAGTTTTCTTAGCAATTTGAACAATTAAATTATCATAATCATGATTATTTGAAGCTTCATCTATATTATTCATTATTTTATCAAATAAATTCTTTTGACTTCTAACTTTTATATCTTTAACAGAAGGAATTTCTCTTCTTTCAAATTTATGTTTAATATAAGCTTCTAAATCAGAAACAGTACGAGCTTGACGCGTAGTAGCAAAAGTAATAGCCATACCAGAAGCGCCAGCTCTACCTGTTCTACCAATACGGTGAACATAGATTTCTTGTTCATTTGGTACATCATAATTAATAACCGCATCAATACCATCAATATCTATACCACGTGCAGCAACGTCAGTAGCAATTAATATTTCAACACTAGATAATCTAAAAGATTGCATAACTCTATCACGATTAGCTTGTTTTAAATCACCGTGTAAACCATCAGCTTTATAGCCTTGTTGTTGTAAGAATAAAACTAATTCATCTACCATTGATTTAGTATTTGCAAAAATCATTACTGAATTAAATTCATAATAATCTAATAATCTTACTAATAAATCTTTCTTTTGTTCTTTTTTGACAAAATATAGTAATTGTTGAATTCTATCAACTGTTAAACTTTTAGCTTCGATTTTAACTGTTTTAGGCTCAACCATATAGTTGTTCGCAATACTTTTAATAAATGGTGGTAAAGTAGCTGAAAATAACGCTGTTTGTCTTTCAGTTGGCATACCAGATAAAATCTTTTCCATATCTTCTTGGAAACCCATTTTTAGCATTTCATCAGCTTCATCTAATACTAAATAATTCACATCATTAAAAGATAAAGTTCCTCTTTCAAGATGGTCTATTATACGACCAGGTGTACCAATAACAATTTGAGGCTTAGCCTTAAGCTCTTTAAATTGTTTTTCATAAGAAGCACCACCATAGATAGTCGCAATTCTTACATTAAGATTACTTGAAAGTTTGGCTATTTCATTACTTACTTGTAATGTTAATTCTCTTGTAGGACACAATACTAAAGCTTGAACATATCTTTTATTTAAATCTATCCTTTCTAATAATGGGATAGCATAGGCAAAAGTTTTACCTGTACCAGTTTGGGCTTGACCAATTACATCGTTACCTTCTAATAATAAAGGTATTGATTGTTCTTGTATAGGTGTAGGCGTATCTATCTCCATATCATTTAAGGCACTTATAATGCCGTAATTCACATTTAATTCACTAAATTTCATATTATCAACTCCGTTAACTCAATCATTATACCAAAATAAAATTCAATTTACTACAAATTTATAAAATTTGTAATAAATTCTATATTTACAACCACTTTAGTAAGTGATATAATTCAATTTACGAGGTGAAAAATGATGTATATTGGAATAACTACTCGAATTATATACGAAGATAATATTAAAAAACAATTTGTTAATGAAGCTTATATTGAATATGTAAAATTAGCTGGCTTTACACCAATAATTTTACCAATGTTAACTAATATAGATAATATATTAGATTTATGTGATGCATTTTTAATAACAGGTGGAGATGATTTACATAGCAAATGGTATAATGAACCATTATCACCAAAAGCTGGTACTACTCACCTTGAAATGGATGAAGCTGATAAATATGTTATTGAGTATGCAGCAAAAAACAAAAAACCTATGATTGGTATTTGCCGAGGTTTACAAGCCATTAATATTTTTATGGGCGGTTCTTTAATTCAACATATTGAAGATGATAGTCATAAAAAACAAGATGGGGACGTTGAATTTAATCCTGTACACAATGGTTCTATTTTCGATAGATGTTATCATGAACATTCAAAAATTAACACTTATCATCATCAATGTATAAAAGATTTAGCTCCAAATTTTGAAATTTGTGGTTATTCAAATGGATGTATAGAAGCTATTAAACATAATGAATTACCAATTATCGCAGTTCAATGGCATCCAGAAAGATTAATGGATGAAGAAAGTATTAATTTAATAAAAGAATTTTCCAAAATGCTAAAATAATTTAGCATTTTTTTATTTTAAATAAAAAGTGTGAAGTTTTCACTTCACACAACAGACTGTTGACAAACAAAAATTGTCAGCAGTTTTTTATTTATATAAGTATTTTAAGTTATGTAGGTACTTTTATATTTATATTTCTGTATTTTATATTATATCTATGATATAATATAACTATAGAAATGAGTGATATTTATGATGACTAAACATGACAATATTGGTAATTTTAATATGATTTTCTCTACTTTAGAAGATTTAGTTCCAGAAAATCATCCTGTTAGAACTTATGATAAAGCTATTGATTGGGCTTTTATTTATCCTTTAGTTGAAAATTTATATTCATCAACTGGTAAACCTTCAATTGATCCAATTGTTCTTTTTAAAATGGTTTTTTTAAATTATGTTGAAGGTATTCATAGTTTAAGAAAAACTTGCGAAAGATGTAAAACAGATGTGGCTTATAGATGGTTTTTAAGAATTAACTTTGATCAACCAATTCCTAGTCACTCTACTTACTCACAAAACTTAAGAAGAAAATTTTTAGAAACAAATTTATTCAAACAAATATTTACTCACATTATTGAACAGGCTTATAATGCTGGCTTTATTGATCCTGAAAATGTATTTGGAGATTCAACTCATGTTAAAGCTAATGCTAATAAGAAAAAACATTTTGATAAAGTAGTTAAAATAACTGAAAATATTTATTATGAAGATTTAAAGAAAGATATTAATAAGGATAGAACTGAACACGGAAAAAAAGAATTTGACTTTGATGATGACGATGATGATACTCCAAATAGTTCTAACACTTTAGAATGTGATGATAAACTAATAAAAGAATCTGCAGAAGATGAACTAATTGATTCTGTGGAAGACGAATATGGTAATACAGTTTCAGAAATAAAATATGATGCTGAAACTGGGGAAATAATTGAAAATGATAAAAATAAGAAGTTTAAGCACATTAAAGTTTCTTCTGTAGATCAAGATGCTGGTTTTTATCACAAAGGTGAACACGAAAAACAGTTTGCATATTCTGCTTCTGCATTAT
The DNA here is from genome assembly GCA_045121295.1 of Candidatus Pelethenecus sp. Taxonomy (GTDB): domain Bacteria; phylum Bacillota_I; class Bacilli_A; order Acholeplasmatales; family Anaeroplasmataceae; genus Pelethenecus. The sequence continues at coordinate 7,622 of JBGVFV010000007.1, read as the reverse complement.
GTGATAAACATGGTTTTATATTAGAAACATATATAACTAGTGGTAATATACATGACTCTATTTCATTTGATGGATTATATAATAATTTTAAAAAGAATTTCTTATTTGATAAGACAAAATTAATTTGCCTAGATAATGGATATACATCTCCTGCAGTAGCTAAGAACGTTATTGATTCTGGAAAAAGTATTTTAACTCCTTATAAGAGGCCTATGACTAAAAAAGGTTTTTTTAAGAAATATGAGTTTGTTTATGATGAGTATTTAGATGGATACCTTTGTCCAAATAATCAAGTATTAGAATATTCTACAACTAATAAAGATGGATATAGAGAATATAAATCATGTGGAAAAGTATGTGCTTGTTGTCCTTATCTAAATCAATGTACATCAAGTAAGAATCATGTTAAAGTAATAACTGAACATGTATGGAATGATTATTTACTTTTAGCAGAAGAAACTAGATACACATTAGGTTCTAGTGAATTATATTCAAAAAGAAAAGAAACTATTGAACGTTGCTTTGCCGATGGAAAAGAAAACTTTGGTTTGAGATTTACAAGATACAATGGGTTAAAAAGAGTAACACAGGGGCTGTTGCTTCTTTTTGCTTGCATGAATTTTAAAAAGATGTCTAAATGGAAAGCTTTAAAGGCATAATGTACATGCTGTTAAAGCTTTTTTTATTACTTTTTAAATGAATTTATTAAATAATACTGTTTTAACAAGAAAGAAAAAAGTACTACCCTTTGTGTTTCTACAAAAAGTAGTACTTTGTAAACAGTCTGAAGTGTGAAGTTTTCACTTCACACAATTACTTATTTTTTTTATTAAGATTATATTTATAAATTTCTTCTGTTGCGATTGCTAATTTAGTAACAACTTTCTTATTTTTAGGATAACAGAAATAACAATCATCCTCAACATTAATGACAAAACAATCATCTCTTCTAATTCTAAAATAATCGTATTCTACATGTAAACTATCTGATTGTAAAGGAGTTCTTAAAATTCTATAATCACTATTACGATAATGACCTTCTAAAATAAATCCATTCTCTACTGTATGAGATATCTTAGCAGGACCTAATTTATAGAACTTCTTACATCTAGGAAGTGAATATACATCTACTTCATCTAAATAGTTATAACTTCCATTTTCAACTTCATCTTTTACATTATCGATTTGCCATTTATACCAATTTGGAATATGATCAAATTCAGTTACACCATCATTTCCAACTAAATAACCTGTTTCAGTTAATTTCCATCTCTTACCACATTCTTCACAATAAATTTCATCTAATTTAGAATTCATGCTGAATTCTTTATGACAATGTGGGCATTGATATAAAATACGATGTAAACCTTCAGCTCTTGTTTTATTTTTAATAACTATATTATTATCTTTTTGGTATTGATAATCGTCATAAATAAATTCTTTTCTTATGATAGAATTAATTTCTTCAACAGACATTTGTTCAATTTGTTCGACAGTTAATAATTGAGTTATACGTGTATATAATGGAACATTACGTTTATCTCTAAAATTCCAAAATGGTGCGTATAAATGATTACCATGATGTATAACTGTAACAACAGGTACCTTACATTTTTTAACTAATTTACCTAATGAATCTGGTAAAAATGATGTAGTACCATTAGCACTATATCTAGCTTCTGGATATAATCCAACCGCGTCCCCGCGTTTAAGACATTTCATCATTGATTTAATAAGATGTAAATCAGTGGTGAATTTACGAGTTGCAATGGCACCTATCCAATTTAATAACCAAGCTCTTTTATAGAATCCATCAATATTAACTACATTATTCATTCTTTTAGGATATAAAGCTACCGCTGTTAACTCAAAATCAATAAAATGCATATGATTACTTAACATTAAAAATGGTCCTTTTAAACCATCCATATTAATTTTTTCAATTTTCTTTTTCTTTCCAATAAGCATAATACTAGATAAAACCCAAATTAACCAAGTGAAAAATCTTGGTTGTCTAATTGGATATTTAGCAGTCTTATAGCGTTTTTTATTTCTATAATTAACTTCTATTTTATTCATAAACTTCTCCAATAATAATAAAAACTTTCCCGTTATTATTTTACTAAATAATAACAACTATTACAAGAAAATTAAAAGTATTTACCTATTTTATTGTAAAATATACTATTTTATGATATATTTTCTTTAATTAAAGGTGGTTTTAATATGGAATGGTATTATATCTTATTGATAGTATTAGGATCTATAATTTTTTTAAATCTTTTAACTATATTAATAACTTCATATATTTGTTATAAATTAACTTTTTATGTAAATCGTAAAAAAGAAATAGATGACACTGAAATGCCACTAGGGGATGATTTTGGTCTATATAAAGAACAAATTCTTTCTGATATGAAAAAAGCTAAAGAAATGCCTTATAAAGATTATTATATAACTTCTTTTGATGGTCTAAAACTACATGGTATGTATTTTGAAACAGTACCTGGTGGACCAATTGAAATATTATTCCATGGATACCGTGGTAGTGCATTCCGTGATATGTCAGCTGGTATAGAAAGAGCTAAAGCTGTTGGCCGTAACGCTTTATTAGTAGAACAACGTACATGTGGTAAATCTGAAGGTAAAGTAATCTCATTTGGTATAAATGAAAGACATGACTGTGTCTCATGGATCAATTATGTAATTAAAGAATTTGGTGAAAATGTTGAAATATATATTGGTGGAGTATCAATGGGTGGTTCTACTGTACTGTTAGCTAGTAATATGAATTTACCATCTAACGTTAAAGGTATTCTTGCAGACTCAAGTTTCTATTCAGCTAAAGAAATTATTAAAATTGTAGTTAAACAATTAAAATTACCACCACGTGTATTTTATCCACTAATTAAATTAGGAGCTAAACTTTTTGGACATTTTGATTTAGAAGAGGTTAATCCTATTAATTCAGTCAAAAATACTAATATACCTATTATTTTTTATCATGGAGAAGCTGACGCATTCGTTCCATGTGAAATGAGCGTTAAACTTTATATGGCTTGTAATTCTAAAAAGAAAATTGTAACAATCCCAAAATCAGGGCATGGATTATGTTATTTAGTAGATAAAGAAAAATACGTAAATGAACTAAAAAATTTCATAGAACAATAAAAGGAGATTCATTTGAATCTCCTTTAATCTTTAATTCTTCCAGAAAGTATTAATTCTTCTTTCATTAATTCAGGATTTTTTATAGCATAATCTTGATGATAATCTTCAGCCATATAGAACGGTCCTTCTTCTTTAACCTTAACAACTATCTTTTTATCATAAAGTTTTTGTTTTTCATTCAAAAACTTTTCAATTATTTCTTTCATTTCAGGACTATTATAGAATATTGCTGTTGTATATGAATTACCTCTATCTATAAACTGTCCACCAGCATCAAACGGATCAATAGTATCAAAATAAATATTTAAAATATCAATATAGTTTATAATATTTTCATCATATATTAATTTTACACATTCTAAGTGACTTGTTTTTTGAGCCTTTACTTCTTCATATGTAGGATTAATTTCACTACCTCCACTATATCCAGAGTATACATTTATAATACCATCATATTCATAATAAGGCTTGGCCATACACCAAAAACAACCACCAGCTAACACACAATGTTTCATTATAATTTAATTGAATCAATAACAGGTAATAATTTATCGATAATCTTTTTAATAGAACCATCAATAAATGGGTTATTGATACCTACTTCAGCAATTAATTCTAAGAATGATTTAGAACCACCTAATTTACATAATTTAAGATATCTATTAAATGCATCTTCTTTATTTTCTAAACTATCTAAATAGAATTCTAAAGCACAAACTTGAGCAAGTGTATAATCAATATAATAGAATGGGCTTGAGAAAATATGACCTTGTTGGAACCATAACATACCTTGTTCATATGCTTCTAAACCTTCCATATCTCTCCATGGAGTATACATTTTTTCTAATTCGCTCCACATTTTTCTTCTTTCAGATGGAGTAGCTTCTGGATTTGCATAAACTAAATGTTGGAAATGATCAACACATACACAATATGGGATAAATGTAATCGCACCACTCATGTGGTATACTTTGTATTTTTTAGTATCTTCTTTAAAGAAATCTTCCATCCAAGGATATGCAAAGAATTCCATAGACATTGAATGAATTTCACAAGCTTCACTTGTTGGCCATAAAAGATCTGGATTTTCAATAGTATCTTTAGAACAATATGCCATTAACGCATGACCAGCTTCATGAGTTAATACATCTACATCACCAGATGTACCATTGAAATTAGCAAAAATAAATGGTGATTTATAATCAGGAATATATGTACAATATCCTCCATTAGCCTTACCAGGTTTAGACTCTAAATCTAATAATTCATGTTCAGTCATAAATTCAAAGAATTCTTTAGTTTCAACTGACATTTCAGTATACATTTTTAAAGCTTTAGCTACTAATTCATCTTTAGTTCCTTTAGGAGTTGGATTACCGTCTAAGAACATTAATGATGTATCATAATATTTAAAATCTTTTACACCAATACGTTTAGCATTTTCCATAAATATATTATTAGCAACAGGAACAACACAATCTAAAACTTGTTTACGATAGTTTGATACCATTTCTGCATCATAATCTGTTCTACCCATCTTAGCATAACCTAATTCTATATAGTTATCATATCCTAGTTTTTTAGCTATAGTATGACGAGTTTTAACTAACTTATCATATATATCATCAATTTCAGCACTATTATCTAATAAGAATTGATTAACAGCCTTAAATGCAGCGATTCTTATATCTCTATTTACACTTGATGTATAAACCCTCATTTGAGCTAAATTGTTAATCTTACCATCAAACTCAATTTTAGCACTAGCCATTAATTTATCATATTGAATAGATAATTTAGATTCATTAACTAAATCTTCCATAATACAATCATCAAAACATTTTAAGCTTAATTCCATTTGTTTAAACCAATAAGAACCATAAACATTTTCTAAATCTTTTCTTAATGGATGGTTAACTAAAACCTTAGTTAATTCATTACTCTTAGAAGAAACTTTCACTCCTTCTTCATTTAAATATTCAATTTCTTTTTCATAATATTCATCTGTAGTATCTATACTATTACGAATAAATGCTAAATTACTAACTGTAGAATATTCACTATTCATTTTATTTAATGATTTAATAGCTTCTACAATTACATTAATATCTTTTGCTTCCTTTATAATAGTAGTTAATTCTTCTGTTTTACTACAAATTTCATCAATATTAGGTCTTTCATACTTATAATCTTTAAATTTCATTTTTAATATCTCCTTTTTTATATTTTTTTATGATTAATATATGTTTTTAAACTTATTAATACCTGTGAAGGTAAATAAAAGAACCAAGCTAAATCAAAATTACTAAATATTAATTTATATATAAGAGATGATTCATTTATTTTTAGATACATATCACTCATAACCTGTAAACCAATTACTGTGTCACATAATATGAACAAAGTTAAACCGATTGGTAAAATTTTATTATCCTTAAAATTTAAAAGTGATTCAATTATATTCATAAATAACATTACATAATAAGCTAATGATACTATAACTAATAAATCTATGTTATCTTTAAGAACTATATAACCAATTAATTCTAATAAAATAACTAAAATCAATCTAATAACTAAAATTAATTTTGATTTTGTTATTGTATGTAACTTAATTGAATACATTGACTGTACAATTAAAAAGAAAATCATACCACCTAGTCTTTGTGTTGGATCACATAAAACTAAACACAAATCGGCCATTACAGTAAACATCAAACCACTACTATAAAATAAATTATCTTTATTTAAATTAATTAATGAATACATAAAGCATAATACAATTGATGAAAATTGTATTATTTTTTTAAATGTATCACCAGTTGTTAATATTAATATAAAAAGAATAAATTGTATTAATATAAATATATATGTTATTATTCTCTTAATTTTTTCGTTTTTTATCATAAATAACACATCTCACTTTAATTAAATATTATATCATATTAATGATGTACTTAAAATAGAATTTTATTGAAAATATATAAATTAAATGTTATTATAAAAATGTATTAAAATTAAGGAGAAAAGTATGAAAGTAGCAATTATAATGGGATCAATGAGTGATTTAGCTAAAGTTGAACCAGCAATCACTATTTTAAAAAAATTTGATGTAAATGTTAATGTTAGATGCTTATCAGCTCATCGTTCAGCTAAAGAACTTGAAGAGTTTATAAATGAATCTAACTCTAATGGAACTGAAGTGTTTATTGGGGCAGCAGGTATGGCAGCTGCACTTCCAGGTGTTATAGCATCTATGACAGTACTTCCTGTTATTGGTTTACCAATTAGTGGTTCTACACTTGATGGTATGGATGCATTATTATCTATTGTACAAATGCCTCCTGGTATTCCAGTAGCAACAGTTGCAATAAATGGGGCTAAAAATGCCGCATATTTAGCTTTAGAGATTATGGCTATAAAATATCCTTCTATCAAAGAAAAGTTATTACAAGATAGATTAGATATGAAAAATGCTATTCTAAAGAATAATGAAGAATTAATTAACAAATATTAATGTTTTAAGGGCTATCATATGATAGCCCTTGAATTTTATTTAATTATTGAAATAGCTAAATATCCTAACAACATATATATTAATAATGTTATCACTAAATATAATATTGAAAATAAAATATTATATAACTTAGATTTTCTTTTTATTCTAATTAAAACAATAGAATGCATAGATAAAAAAGTTCCTATGCCTCCTAATAATCCACCAAACACCAATGCTAATACACTTTTTGTAGCAAGTCTTCTTCCCCAAGAGAATATATATACAAAAGATAACAATAAAGGTAATATTCCAATTATCAATTCATATAATTTAGGTGCAAAATTAATAACAGCTCTCCATTTATCTACTATAACTTCACACCTGGTTAAAATATTACCATATACGTATGCATTGGTATACTTCCCATTAATAATACCACCATATGTATTTTTATCTAATCTTTCTAAAACTACATCATTAACTTTAATGTATTTTGTTTTCATGAATATGTTTGTTTTATATACAAACATACCCAAATCTCCAAGTACCGTTTTTAAAAACCTATAAAACTATAGTTTTTTGTTTTATTCCTTATTCATCGAGCCATGATTAAATCAAGTAGTATGTACTCTCCTAAGGCGTCAATTCCGTACAAACGTATACGTATTTTATGTTTTTATTTTTTTCCTTTCTTTTTTATTTTCCATTAACATAATTCGCTAAATTAATAGCCGCATTTAAATCTCTATCTATAATTAATCCACAATGTTCACATTTATATGTTCTTTTTTCTACTTTCATTTCTTTTAAATTTCCACAAATACTACATTTTTTAGTTGATGGATAATATTGATTAGCTATTACTATATTTACTCCATGTTTTATAGCTCTATTTGTTAACATCATCCTAAATTTTCTCATACTAGCCTCTGTTATGTTTTTAGAGGCTTGT
>JBGVFV010000006.1:0-3991 GCA_045121295.1 Candidatus Pelethenecus sp. | reverse complement strand
CTGCCCTTACATACATATAAAATTTGTTGTTTACATATATACTTATTTGTAGTTGACATATACTATAATTTACAGTTCACATACATAGTATATTTGTAGCTCGGTTCTCCCTAACATACATCAGAATTTAGAGAACCCTTTAACATCAATTATTCTACTTCTACTATACCATTTGGCTTAATAGTAATTTTCATGCCATCTTTAACATAGTCTAAAAATTCATCACCCAATGAATCAACAACAGGCATTGAAACACCATCAACCCATACATCAGCAAGTACAGCACCAGCTGCAGCCAATGAATCTATATGATTAGAAAATAACATACATGCAGGATTCTTTTCCATAGCACATGCACAGTATAAAACCAAACCACCTGTAGTTGAACCGATAGTTTGAGGTAAGCATAAAGCTTTACCTAGTAATGATTTTCCGAATAAATCTTTATTATTTTGATCACCACATTTTACTTCTTTATCACCAAATTGTAAAGCATTTTGGAATGAAGCTAATGTATTAAAACCTTCTTTAGTAACAACTGCTTCAGCTGTAACCTCACCTGCAGTAACCACTCTACCTTGAAATTGTCTCATTATTTATTACCTCCTGTAATAATACTTAATATCTCATCATCTTTATAGTATCTAGAAGTCGTATAAGTACGTAATTTATTAGATGAAGTAATTACAGGCATCTTCTTACATAAAGGATTGTTCATATACATTAATGGACAAATATAAGATGTAATAACACCTGTTGATTTTAATCTTAAAGCATATTCAGTCTTATTAAAAACTTCTAATACACCAGGAGCCGCAGTAAATACTGTAGGAATAGTAACCTTCTTTTTGCCATTTTTCTTTAATGATTCTTCTACTTTAACAGTCCAATCTTTTAATTGTTCTAAAGATAAGTGTGGACAACCGATAAAACATAATTTAGGTTTAGCATCTGGTTTTTTCCACATAACAGGATATTCTCTTTGAACTCTTTCTAATTCAGCATCATCAATAATATATTCTTTAGCACCTTCAACAATTAAACTTTCACCAAGTTCTTTAGCTTCTGGTGTTAAATTTTCAATATGGTATAAACCAACCGCACCATTTGATGCAGTAGCAGCACCAAAATCTTTTAAATATGAACAAGCTGCATCAGTAAGTTCATTACCAATCCACTTATCTAATCCAACAACATATGGTACATCTTCCATTACCTTCATACCAATTGCTGAACCTAATAATTGTGCCTCAGGTTTTTTTGTGGTGTTAACTTTAACAACCCAAGTTGCTTTACGTCCTTCATCAGTTAGTAAGCCAAAATATGGAACGTAACCCACAATTGAACCCATAATATCAATAATACCCGAGTTACGATTACATCTAGCACCTAAAACAGAGTTGGCATATACTACAGCACTTGATTCAGCCCAAGATAATATGTCACCCTTTTTTGGTTTATTTCCTACTTCATCCATATAACAAGTACAAGTAAATGCATTTTTATTCATTAAACCTAATTTATCTAATTGACCTTCATAAAATCCTTGTTTCGTATACATGAATTTATTAAATATTAATTTTTGTAAAACATTAGCTGGAACATTTTTATCAATTGGACGTGGGTCAACAGAAAATTGTTGTCCTGAAGAAACACCTGCGTCTAAAATCTTTTGCATCAAATCATATACAGGTGACATAACTTTTAAACCAAAAGACGTAACTAAATGGTTATAATTTGAAGTAATTGGAACTAACTTTTCAGCTTCAAATGCTTCACCATAAAGAACTAAAGTTCTCATTACCTTAGCTAACGTTTCACCTTTTTCGCCATCTAAAATAGCTTGTTGTTCTTTTGTTAATAACATTTTTTATCTCCTTAAAAATTATATTTTCATACAAACATCCCATGCACCCCAGATAACAGTACGTAAGTTACCAACTTGTGCAGCATCTCCGATAACATGAACATGTTTTTTCTTCTTAGCTAATGGAGCAGGATTATAACCAACAGATAAGATTACATCATCTGTATCAACAGTAAATGTCTTACCCTCTTTATCTTTTAAAGTAACATTTCCTTCACCAATTTCTACTAATCCTGTTTCTAAATAGACAGGTACTTGATTAGTTTTAAAGAAATCACGTAAATAACTAGTGTTAGCTAAACATACACCTTTTGTAGTGATTAAATCATCTTGCATTTCAACGATAACCGGTTTTTTACCATTCAAGTATAAATCATATGCAATTTCACATCCAGTTAAACCACCACCGATTACAACAACATTTTCACCAACACCCTTAGTCTTTAATAAATATTCACAAGCTTCAATTGCCTTTTCAGCACCTTTAACAGGAATTCTCTTGGCTTTAGCACCTGTTGCTATAATAACTTCATCTGCATCTAAAGACTTAATATCTTTAACTTCAGTATTCATATTAACTGTAATTGGATATTTCTTTAATTCTCTAATATACCAAGCAATTAAATCTCTATCTTTTTCTTTAAATGATGGGGCAGATGCTGCAATAAATACACCACCTAAAACATCAGACTTTTCATATAATGTTACTTTATGACCTCTCTTAGCACATAAAATAGCAGCTTCCATACCACCGATACCTCCACCGATGATAGCTACTTTCTTACTCTTCTTAGCAGGTTCTACATAATATTTTTTAGATTGCATTGTAAGTGGGTTAATAGCACATCTAGATAATCCCATTGTATCAGATAAATCTTGAGTATTAGCATGACCTTTTCTTGATGAGAAGTTAAAGCAACCGCTATGACAACAAATACATGGTTTAATATCTTCTAATCTATCTTCAATTAATTTAGTAACCCATTCAGGATCTACTAAGAATTGACGAGCAACACCAACACCATCAATTCTACCTTCAGCAACAGCTTTAGCACCAACTTCAGCATCCATTCTACCAGCACATACAACCGGAATATCAACGAATTTCTTAATATGCGCTACATCATCTAAGTTACAGTTTTCTGGCATATACATAGGTGGATGTGCCCAGTACCATGAATCATATGTACCGTTATCAGCATTTAACATATCATAACCTGCATCTTGTAAATACTTAGCAGCTTTTTCAGATTCTTCCATGTTTCTACCAACTTCAACATAGTCTTCACCTGGCATAGCCCCTTCACAGAATCCCTTCATTTTTGATTCAACTGAATAACGTAAAGACACAGGATAATCTTCACCACAAGCCTCTTTAATTGCTTTAACAATTTCTACAGCAAAACGATAACGATTTTCAAAGCTACCACCATATTCGTCATCACGTTTGTTAAAAAATTCAATTGCAAATTGATCTAATAAATAACCCTCATGTACGGCATGAACTTCAACGCCATCAACACCAGCTTCTTTACATAACTTAGCCGTTTTAGCAAAACCTTCAATAATTTCATGAATTTGTTCTACTGTCATTTGAGGACATTCAATATCATGTGCCCAACGTGATTTTTGTGGACTTGGAGAAGCAAGTTCGTGATTAGTATCAATAATAGGCTTAATTAATGCACGTGTTAATCTATTTTTATGTAATGGTGCAATTAGATCTGTAATCGCCCAAGAACGACCCATACCTGCAGTTAATTGAATAAATAACTTAGCTCCTGTTTTATGAATCTCATCCATAAAATTTTTAAGATCTTTAAACATTTTAGGGTTTTGCCATAACCATTTACCCCAGAATGTATCCTTAATTGGGGCGATGCCTGGTATGATAAGACCAACGTTATTTTTAGCTCTTTCTAAAAATAATTTAGCTGCCTCTTTATCAAAGTGACAACCTGTAAGTTCAAACCAACCAAATAATGATGTACCACCCATAGGGCACATTACAATACGGTTTTTAATTTCAACATTACCAATTTTCCATGGTGTAAACAATGCTTGATATTTACTATCCATAATATTCACTCTCCTATTTTTATAAATGTTAATTATATTATAATT
>JBGVFV010000005.1:0-22917 GCA_045121295.1 Candidatus Pelethenecus sp. | reverse complement strand
ATACCAAATGTAGTATAGTTTTCATATGTACCCATGAAATATGTAGCACCATTATGAACACCAACTAAAGCCTTTAATGATGAATCCCACGTCCATACTGTAGATGCAGTATTTCTAAATACGAAATTGATATGTGTTCCATTTGTTTCAATATTGATATATTGTTTTGTGTTTGATGAATTTAAGAAGTATAAACTATAACCACCAGTTACAGTTTCTAATTTCATATCTACACCTTCAGCTGGATTAGTTGAAGTAGCACCATAATAGTCTTGCATTGTACCAATAAAGTAATATGATGCACTTTTCGCTGTTGAATAGAATGAAAGTTTGTATGCTTTATTAACTTCAGGATTTTCCACTAAAGTTAATTCTTGGTCTGGTAATTCTTCTCCACCTTGTGTTGGAACATCTGTTGTTGGTTCATCTCCACCTTGTGTAGGAACATCTGTTGTTGGTTCGTCTCCACCTTGTGTAGGAACATCTGTTGTTGGTTCATCGGTTGGAGTATTAGAATCTACAACAACAGTAAATTTTGCATATAACGTAACATTATTTTCTAATTCATCGCCAATTCTTACTGGTTTAGTAAACGAAAAATCATAATACCAACCTTCAAATTTAAAACCTTCAACCTCTAAAACAGGTAAATTACTAGGGATTTTTGTAACATTATTAATTATTGCAGGTGCTTCTACTTTTTCAAAAGTATAAAAACCTATACTATAACTTTTAATAGGTGTTTCTGTAACTTCAGGTTGAGTCGGTGTCTCTGTTTTAATTCTACACGAAGCTAACCCCAACATAGAAACTAAAATTAATAATGCAATTAATAATTTATTTTTCATTTTCTTCCCCCCCTCCTATTAATCAGCAATGTAATCTAATAATGATTGATACTTTTTAACAGTAGCATCATTACTAGCATTGTTTAAATAATATTCTGCAAGAGATTTAACACTATAACTTGTAGATTGAGTTCCATAAGCTTTTTGTGTATTATCTTCTTTTTTAACTAATACAGGCTTAACAGAATATGTTTTAGTATAGTCTGTAATATTATCAAAAATAACACTTACTTTAACACATTTTTGACCATTATACGTTACACTTTCAAAGAATACGTCTGTAATATAACTAGAATCATATTCAAATGCAAAATCATAATCATCTACAAAAGCGTTATAAATATCAGTTGAAACATAATAGTTAAATTTAATAGCTACATCTGTTGGTTCGTAAGTTGTTGTAGTACCTGCACCAGATGTTTCTTTATAGATTGTCATATAAGTACCATCTGCAAAACTACTTTGATAACAACTAACTATAGGACTGCCACTGTTTGGATTATATTGTAATATATTTCTTGTGTTAGAACCTTGTGCTACAATACTAGCTTTACCGTCCGCAGCTATATCTATTTTAAAACTAGCATTTCCATCAATTGAACTTTGAGTTTTTAAATGATTCTTAGAACTTGATGCCGCGTATAAATAACCAGTACCAACATTAAATGCGAAAGTATTAGCACTCAAACCACTTTCTAAAGTTATAACTTGAACTGAACTTGATACAGTTTCGATTAAATCATTCGAAATTGTGACATCAGCCACACCACGGTTATTAGTATTTTGAGTCGTTGATAATGCCTTACCTAGTGACGCATTTGCTAATACAACCTTATCTCCAGCACTTAATTCACTAGAACTAGTTACTTTTTTATATCCAGAAGCTACCACTTCACCTGTTTCAGTTGTAGTTGATGTATAGTTAGCTAATAATTGAGTTTTAACTGTTGATACATCATTAGTAAATGCATCTGGAGAGCTTGCTTTAAATAATGGATACAAAGTAGTATTCTTTGTTATCTTATTAGTATTAAAGTCCCATAATTCACGAGTATTTGTATTAGCTGTCCAACCAACAAATTCAAATCCTGTTTTTGTTGGATTAACATTTGGTTTAGAAATTAAACTACCTGAAGTATATTTAGTATTATCAGAATAGCTAAATGTAACACCACTACCAACACTATATGTAACTGTATAAGTTGATGGTGTTGGAGTTGGAGCTTCATATTCACCACCCCAAATTAAATTCACATATTCTGGGTGATCAATATATGGATTTCTATTATGTTGGTGTTGTTGAACAGCGTCATTACGATTAATTTCTTTTTCTGATACAGGATCTTGTAAATGCCATTTTACGAATAAATTAGTGGCATAAGTCGTTAAATATGGATAACTAGCTGTAAATACGGCTTGTCCGTTACTAGTATGATCAAATTTATTGTCACCATCAGAATTATAACGTGTAGCCATATAGAAGTAAGTTCTAGCAAAATCACCCTTATATTCATCAATTGGTTCAAATACAGTACCACTATACCCAGGGAATGAGCTAGGGCCTAATTTTGAACCATTACCAGTAGGTTGTTTTGATGGATTATCTACTTCTCCAAATGGATAATTACTTCTAAGGCCATTAACCCAACCATCAGTAGGATAAACATGGAATAAATCTGAATACATCGGCTTATCTTCGTTAAACCAAGATTTAGGAACTGAATGTTCACGATTATATTTATCCCCTTCTTTACTGAAATTACCTGCTTGATCAACACCAAATTGATATTTATGGTTAGAATACATATCCCAAACATAACCGTCACTTGTTTTATCTGTTGTTCTATAAGCTTGCCATAGTCCGTCATAAGAAACGACGCTATGTCCTGCTGATGTAATTCTTCTTAATGAATTTATTAAATTTTTTCCACTAGAAGTATCAACAGTCGTATAATATGAATCATAACTAGCTGCCTCTACTTTTGTGCCGTCTATTGATAGAACACAGAATAAAGACATAACAAACAATAAAACTATAGAATAGAATTTATATATTTTATTCATAAAATATACCCCCCTTTTTTATATGAACATTTTTTAAATGTTTTTTTATCGGCAAATATAATTATAACTATATTGTTCAAAAAAATCTATAATAAACATGATTTTTTTAAAAAATTATTATTTTTTTATATTAATATTCTTCTTTATTTGCATTTATACTACTTAACACATAAGAATTCGCGCCTATCACCGTATTTTCACCAATAGTAGTATTTCCACCTAAAATTGTTGCATTTGCGTAAATAGTAACATTATTTTCAATTGTTGGATGTCTTTTTATGCCCTTTAATTTACTTCCACCTTTTAATGATAACGCACCTAATGTAACACCTTGATAAATCTTTACATTATCACCTATAACTGATGTTTCACCTATTACAATGCCTGTACCATGATCAATAAAAAAATAATTTCCTATTTTAGCTCCAGGATTAATGTCAATACCAGTAATACTATGAGCATACTCACTTAAAATACGTGGCAAATATGGAACATTTAATTCATATAAACTATGAGCAATCCTATAAATAAAAGTTGCTTTAAATCCTGGATATGTTAGTACTATTTCATTTATATCAAATGCGGCAGGGTCTCCTTCTAATGTGGCTTCTAAATCCGTTTTTAAATTCTTTGATATATCAAATAAATTTAACATAAAAGAATTTGTGGTTTCTTCAATGTTACATTCTATTTTTGCTAAACTATATGCGCATTTTAATAATGAGTTCAGTTTTTGTTTAATATCATCTTCTAAAAAGGATGATATATCATTATCACATTTAAAAAAATTTGGAAAGAATAAATTTCTTATATCTTCTAAAAGAAGAATACAAGTTTCTATAGATGGAACACAAGTAAAATCACAATTATTACTTATAATAGAATATTTCATCAAATGTCACCCATTTCTAATATCGATAAATATCTTTCTCCAGTATCAGGTAAAATTACAACTATATTTTTATCAGTATTACATTCTTTCTTTGCTTCATTTAAGCCTACTATAAATGCAGCTCCAGAAGATATGCCAACTAATACTCCTTCTTCCTCTGATAATATTTTTAAACCTTCTATAGATTCTTCATACCCTACTGTAATAATTTTATCAATCATACTTAAATCTAAAATTTCGGGAATGAAGTTAGCTCCTATTCCAGTTATTTTATGGGGTCCACTATACCCTTTTGATAATAATGGTGATTCTTTAGGTTCTACCCCTATAATTGTAGCATCTGTTCTAAGCTTTAGACCATTTGCTAACCCTGTAATTGTTCCGCCACTACCTATGCCAGAGATTACTATATCAACATTCCCATCTAGATCATTATATATTTCATTAGCTGTAGTAAGTTGATGAGTTAATGGATTAATTATATTAGTAAATTGTGATAATACAAATATATTATCATTATTTTTACAAATATCTTTAACATAATCAAGTGACCCTTTCATCCCTAAATCTTTAGATGTTAAAACCAAATCTGCACCATAAAGTTTTATAATCTTTTTTCTTTCTGATGAAGCATTTTCTGGCATTACTATTGTAAGCTTAAGGTTTAATGATGCACATAAACACGCTAACGCTATACCTACATTACCAGAAGTTGCCTCAATTATTAGTGTATCTTTATTTATTAATCCTTTTTTTATCGCTTCTAATATTATATATTTTACTATTCTCATTTTAACTGAACCACTCGCATTAAACATTTCTAACTTAACATACAAGTTAGCATATAATTTATGCTTTTTCATAATGTTATTAACCTTTAGTAAAGGTGTATTACCTACACATTCTAAAATAGATTCTTTAATCATATATTTTTCCTCCATAAAAAATAAAACCCAGCTTTTTACAGCTAGGTAAATAAAAAGGTTGTATGAAATCATACAACCTTATTTAACTATACAGCTTTTGCACAAAGTTCAACAAAGCTTTCTGGTTTTAATGAAGCACCACCAACTAAACCACCATCGATATTTGGTTGAGCCATTAATTCAGAAACTGTTGCAGTTGATACAGAACCACCATATAAAATACGGATTTCATCTGCACATAATGCACAGTATAAATCTTTAACTAAAGATCTGATATAACCACAAGCTTCATCAGCCATTTGAGCAGATGCTACTTTACCAGTACCAATTGCCCAAATTGGTTCATAAGCGATAATTACATCTTGTAATTCTTCGCCTTTAATATCTTGTAATGCAAGAGTAATTTGTTTCTTTAATACTTCATTTGTTGTACCGTTTTCTCTTTCTTCTAAAGTTTCACCACAACAAACAATTGGTTTTAAGCCATTAGCTAATGCAGTTTTAATTTTTAAGTTAACTGTTTCATCAGTTTCATTAAAATATTGTCTTCTTTCGCTATGACCAATGATAACATATTCTACTCCAGTAGAAGTTAACATTTTAGCTGAAATTTCACCTGTAAAAGCTCCTTTTTCAGCTTGGTGTAAATTTTGACCGCCGATTCTTAAATTATCGCCTTGTCTTTTTACTAAATCTCTTAAGATAATTGCTGGTGCACAGATAACTGAATCTAACACTTCAATGCTTGGAAGTCTATCACTTACAACATAGATGAATTGTAAAGCTTCATCACGTGTCATGTTCATTTTCCAGTTTCCAGCCATTACTGGTTTTCTCATTAAACTTCTTCCTTTACTATTTTAAATTTTAATTAGATATTGTCTACACATTCAATACCAGGTAATAATTTGCCTTCTAAGTATTCTAAAGAAGCACCACCACCTGTAGAGATGTGTGAGAATTTGTCTGCATAACCTAAGCTTTCAGCTGCAGCTGCAGAATCACCACCACCGATGATTGTATTAGCACCTTCTAAGTTAGCTAATAATTCACAAACACCGATTGTACCTTTTGCATAGTTTTCCATTTCGAATACACCCATAGGTCCATTCCATACTACAGTTTTAGCACCAGCTAAAACGCTAGCAAATAATTCTAATGTTGCAGGACCAACATCTAAGCCCATATCATCAGCTTCAAATCCTTCAACTGATTTAACAACACCTGGAACGTCTGCAAATTCTTTTGAACATACAGCGTCAACTGGTAATACTAATTTGTCACCAGCTTTTGCTAATAATTCTTTTGCTAATTCAATCTTATCTTCTTCACATTTAGAAGCACCGATATTGTAACCTAATGCTTTTAAGAAAGTGAACATCATAGCACCACCGATTAAGATCTTGTCAGCTTTTTCACATAAAGCTTCAATAACACCGATCTTATCAGATACTTTAGCACCACCTAAGATTGCGATATATGGACGAACTGGTTCATCAACAGCTCCACCAATATATCTGATTTCTTTTTCTAATAAGAAACCAGCTGCAGTTTCGCTTACGTTAGCAGCGATACCTACATTTGATGCAGCAGCTCTATGAGCTGTACCGAATGCATCGTTAACAAAAACTTCACCTAAAGAAGCCCAGTATTTACCTAATTCTGGATCATTCTTAGATTCTTTTTTGCCTTCTAAATCTTCATATCTTGTATTTTGGAACATTAAGATTTCGCCTTCAGCTAAGTTAGCTGCAGCTTCTTCTAATTCAGCACCTCTTGTAGCGTTAACAAATTTAACTGGTTTACCGATTAATTCTTCTAATCTCTTATAAACTGGAGTTAAATCGTTTTTAGCAAAGTCTGCTTCTTCCTTAATACGACCTAAGTGAGAAAATACGATTGCTTTACCACCATTATCTACTACATATTGAATAGTAGGTAATGCAGCACGAATACGTGTATCATCAGTGATTACACCGTTTTTCATAGGAACGTTAAAGTCAACACGAATTAAAACTTTTCTTCCTTTAACATTTAAATCTGAAACAATTTTTTTAGCCATTTTTTAAAATCCTCCAAATATAGCTTTTTTGACTATAAACATTATACCACTATCGATTTACATTTTCAAATGAAAGCGTATTACATTTAATAATTTATTATTAATCATACTTTTTTATCATATTTTCATTATAATATTGTGGCTTATTATAATATTCATTTAACGCTTTTTTTGCTTGTAAGCTACCTAATTTAAAAGATTTTTCTAATAACTTAGTATACCCATCTTTAATAACGCCTAACTTTACAAGCATAGCTAATGCATATCCACTTTCAGGATTATGATTGAGTGTTAAGTAATAAAAAAATACTTTATGATATAATTCTTTTTCGTCACATTCATATATTGATAAATATTTTGACTTTTTATAATAAAAAATTAATTTATTTAAATATTCATAATATTTAAT
The DNA here is from genome assembly GCA_045121295.1 of Candidatus Pelethenecus sp. Lineage (GTDB taxonomy): Bacteria > Bacillota_I > Bacilli_A > Acholeplasmatales > Anaeroplasmataceae > Pelethenecus. The sequence continues at coordinate 15,716 of JBGVFV010000005.1, read as the reverse complement.
ATTCTTTTTATATTTAATATTATCTTTTGATTTTATATATAAGTCTTCCTTAGTAATATAATCTAGTTCATTTAAAACTTCTAAATATATTTTATAAGAAATTTTATAATACAAATCATAAAATTCTTTAGGAATAGCTACTACTGGTTTTTTATAAGCCTTCAAGTATCCTAAATACATATCATTTTTAATGAAATCAAAACTATAGAATTTATTTTGAAGCGTAGAATAAATACTAATATATTTTTTCTTTTTATCTAAATATGAAATTATATATACTCCCTCTAAATAATATTCCTTCTCTAATACATCAAACTCTTTAATTACTCCTATATCCAACTTGTTTTCTTTAAGTAAAAGTTTAAGATTATGCCTTTGACATATTCCATCTTTTACCCTTTCATTAAAAAAATATAAAAAATCATTAAATGATTTGTTAATTATTTCAGGATTATATAAACTAAATTCATCCAATCTAGATTCTGTTTTTATAAACTTTTCTTTATTTAACTCTTTAATAAAAAAATCACTGCTTATCAATCTATATTCACCATTTATAACACCATTCTTTTCAATACTTCCTTTAACATAAAAATAACCAAGATTATTAATACTCCCATTTATAAAAGGATATATTATATATTTCTTTTCAATCATTAGTAATTCTAAATCACTATCATTTTTATACATTTTAGACTTGTTAATATAATCGCTAAATTTCTTTTTTATAAACTCATCTTCTACATCATTATCATATAAATATATATTTTCCATGTCGTTTTCACCATTTAAGTATATGAAAAAAAGAAGTCATTATTCAATGACTCCTATCCTTTCAATAATATATTGTTTTTTATTATCTTCGACTTTAATCTTAAATTCTATTAAATATAGCTTACCATATTCTAATTTACATTTAACATTTTTTAACGTTTTTGGGAATATAACAAAATCAGATTTAAAATTATTATCTTTTATGCTTCCTAGAAACATAAGCTCATTATTTTTAGTTGTTATTTCTTTAATTCTATCAAAAACAATAACTGAACGATTTTTATTACCATTTAAAGGACCAGCATTATATTTTGTATAATATTTTTCAACATTATTAAATAAATTATATGTAATATTAAATCCTAAATATTCTTTTTCTTTTTCCTGTAAATAATTAAAATCATATTCTTTATCTTCTTCAATCTTATCCACAAGATATTTTGAGATAATATCATTTACCATTTCTTTTTGTTCAATCATTTTACGTTTAGATAAACCAAAACAATCTAATGCACCTGAATAAATTAATGCTTCCATCACACTTGAAGAAAGATTAGTTCTTGCTTTAAAATCTTGATAATCTTTATATAAACCATTCTTTTGTCGTTCTTTAATAATTTCTTGTGTAGCACCTATTCCAATAGAATGAATTGTTTGTAATGGCATAAACATACCAACCTTATTTACCACAAAAATATCTGTTGAAATATTAACATTTGGTTTATATGTGATTACATTATTAGTTTTAGCATAGTCGATATAATCAATTAAAGTATCCTTAGCACCAATAACGTTATTTAATATTTTTGAAATAAAAACATTAAAATAATGTGTTTTTAAATAAGCCATTTGATATGCTAAAACACCATAAGCAACTGAATGTGATTTGTTGAAACCATAATTAGCAAACTTAAGAATGTATTCGTAAATACTTTCAGCAACGTCTTTAGAGAATCCTTTATTAATTGATCTATTAATAAAATCATTCTTAAGTTCTAAAAGCTTAGCCTCATTCTTTTTAGAAACGGCTCTTCTTAATAAATCTGCTTCACCTAAACTAAATCCCGCAAAAGCCCTAGCTATTTGCATGATTTGTTCTTGGTAAACGATTATACCATACGTTTCTTTTAAAATTGGTTCTAAAATTGGATGAAGATATTCAAACTTTTTACCATGTTTTCTTGCGATAAATTCATCAATATTATCCATTGGACCAGGTCTATATAACGCTAATACAGCAACTAAATCGTTAAATGTAGTTGGTTTTAACTTTATTAATACTTTTCTAATACCTGTTGATTCTAATTGGAATATACCTAATGTATCTCCATTTTGTAATAATCTAAATACATCTTTATCATCAAGTGGTATATTACGTAAGAAGTTATTATCCTTATTAATTTCTTTTAATACTTCATCAACTATAGAAAGATTTCTAATACCTAAAAAATCCATCTTAAGTAAACCTATTTGTTCAAGATCAACAGCCTCTAATTCTGATTGATATAATCCATTTAAACCTGTTTGTAATGGAATAACATCATCTAATTCAAATGATGAAATAATTATACCAGCAGCATGTGTTGAAATATGTCTAGGTAACCCCTCTAAACCTTTAACAATATAAATAAACTTATATACATCTGGTCTTTCTTTAAATTGTTCTAACAATGAATCATAAGTATTGCGTTCAATTAACTTTCCAATCTCATCAACTCTATTAGAATCAAATTTCATTATCTTACCTAAATCTCTTATTGCTGATTTATATTGGAAAGTATTAAATGCAGAAATATAGCACACTCTTTTTGAACCATATAATTCATTAACATATTGAATAACTTCATCTCTTTTATTATCAGGAAAATCTGTATCAATATCTGGCATACTAATTCTTTCAGGATTTAAAAATCTTTCAAATAATAATCCATATCTTAAAGGATCTACATCAGTTATCCCTAAACAATACGCAACTAAACTACCTGCAGCACTACCACGTCCTGGGCCAACTAATATTTTATTCTTCTTTGCATATAAAATAAAATCCCATACAATTAAGAAATAGTCATCATATCCCATTTTATGAATAACACTTAATTCATAATTTAATCTATCAATATACACTTTTGAAACTCTATTGTTAAGGCGTTTTTCTAATCCTTTTGAACATAAACTCTTTAAATATATATCCGATTCAACACCTTTTGTATTAGGATACTTAGGTAAATATGAGTTATTAATATATAAATCTAAATTAATACTATTTATAAAGTCAGATAATTCTTTATTAATGAATGGTTCAGTATTAAAACTATAATCTTCATCTTCTTTAACATTAACACTATTACCTTCTATTTTACGTAATGCTTCATATATAATAAAATCTTCTTCTAATAAATATCTACAATTATGAAGTGGTAAGCATTTAATAGATCTATCTTTCAACTGTTCAACAATCGTCTTAATATAATCTTTTTTACTTACTCTATTAGTATAAGAATAACCTATATATAATTCTCCTATACTATTTAACTCTTCTAATTTAGAATCAAATTCCTTAAATGCTTTAGAAATAAAATATCTTTCTAATATACATTCATCTAACACAACAATATAAGCTAATCCTTCTTGGTGTTGTTTTAAAACATTTAAAACATCAGAAAATTCATTAGTGTTTTTATATGTAGAAATCTTTAATAAATTTTTATAACCTATATTATTTTTTGCGTATGCTAAAATAATAGATTCATAATTATCATCATCTTTATATTTAATTTCTAAACCAATTATAGGTTTAATATTATTCTTTTTACATTCTGCATAAAATTTATATGAACCATGTAAATTCTTGTCTGTAATTGATAAAAAAGTAAATGAGCTTTCTTTAGCTTTCATTATGTAATCATTTAAATGAATAGCATTATTAAGTAAATTATATTCAGTTTGTCCATATAAAAAACCTTTCACAAAAGCTCACCTCCTAATTATTTTATTAAGAATTTCTTATTTTGTTATTTCTTTTTTTATTATACCAAATAATTATAATAACTGCTAGTACAACAATAACTATTCCACCAATAACATATTCTTTATTCTCTTCAATACTACCACTTACAAGACTATTTGTTTCTTTAACTATATTTACATATAAAGTATCTGTTTTAGTTAATCCTGATGAATTAACAACAGTAACAGTTACACCATATCTACCCTCAGTATAATAATCTACTAGACTATCATCAATCTCTATTTTACTCATAATATAAGGATCACTTTCATCAATAACTTTTATATGAGAAAAATAGTCTGGTTTTACTCCTATCGCTGATTCAAAGTTTTCTAATACTAATGTTGGTAAATTACTAGATAAGATATTAACTGTTATAGATTTTAAAGTTTGTTTTTCCTTGTATGTATAAGAATAAATTACGGTATATGAACCAACACTATTTTTAATGTTTGAAAGATTAATTTTAACACTATCTTTAATATCAATATTTCCTACATAAGCCTCTTTAATGTTTTGTTTTATAGCTTCTTCATAATCACTATTATATTCTAATATTAACGTATCACTCACTAAATTAATAACCGGTACATTTTCATCAACTATAACAATATGAACTGTTATAGAATCTTTATTTCCACTTTTATCATTAAATGTAACAACCAAATCAAATTCTTTCTCTATTGATGTATCAAACGGTTCATAGCTGATAGTATGTGTTACATCACCATCAATTGTATCTGTTGCCTGAAACAACTCTTTAATATTAATCGGTTGATTAGTATTTAAACGTATCGTATTATTTTCGCCTAAAAATTTAATAATAGGACCAACAGGATCTAAAACATTAACAATTATGATATCACTAGTAACATTATAGCCGTCATCTATTCTAACATTTACTGTATAACTTCCAACCTTGTCATATAAAACATTACTATCATCAATGTTGATATTGTAATTACCACTATTATCAGATACTACTATAGATTTTAAATAATCAGGTTTATCTGCTGATATAAAATAATTTATCTCTCTTACTAAATCCAATATAACAGGTGCTTCAATATCTATAACATTAAATGTTACTAGTGTTTTATAACCCTCGCATTGCCCAGGACTATATTTAGATTCTGTAGCTTTATACCAAACTTTATATTCTCCTACTTTTGATGTATCAACATCTGTTAGTAAATATAACCAATCTCCTGTAGTTAAATAAGAAATAACTGCATCCTCTTTTTTAACTTTATCAACATATAAATAGGCTTTAGGTATAGATGTATATTGATTAATATTAGCGCCTAATGGTACATCAATATATGTCGTTGTTTCATCCCATTCAAAATGATAACTGGTAGCATGCACTGTAACACCAAAAGTTCCAATTAATATACATAATAATAAAATAATCCTTTTCATTAAACCACCGCTTTCATTTGTTTATAGATTGAACAAAATAATTTATATCTACCAGTACGAAATGATAATTCACATAAATGATCTAAGAAAAATTTCTTTTCTAATGCATTTTTTGTGATTTCAATATTATGGAATATACATTTTAAAAGTTCATCTATTTTCTCTTCATCATCGCTTAATGATAGATAAGATAGTATATTATAAGAATACTCTAATTCAAAATTATTTGATCTATCAAATTCTAAAAATTCTACCCCAAATCTTTTATCTTTTGCTAAATACAGTAAAAGAAGTCTTGCAAATGGAGTCAACATATCTATTCTACTTAAAAACTTATTAATATTAAATTTAGGGTGTTGAACTCTTATGTAAAAATCTAATGATGTTTTATAACGTTTATCTTTTAAATAATTCATTTCTTTATAAACTAATTCTCCCATACCATTCCATACTTTGTATACACATAATAGATATTTAACCTCTTCTCCTTTTGTAAAATCTAAAGTTCTAAAAAAGAAATTAGATAAATTTTCTCCATATGATATACACATTGGATTATTAATCTTTAAATAAGCTTTAAAAAGATAATAATATGCTAAAACACCTAATAAATTACCTTCTTCTAAACTAGCTATTAATTTCAAATTAGAAATTACAGTTGTATAATCTTCTTCATAAAAATATAAGACAGATGCAAAAAACATAAAGATATATAATTCTGGATTAGTCATAATATTAGCAATCTTATATATATCTTTTATCAATAAATTAGCAGTTCCTAGATCTTTTATATAAATTGAATAAATAAACTTAAATAGTGTTGTTCTATAATTATCTAAATCCTTAATTCTTTTTAATACATCTTCGAATTTTTTACTATTTTTAGTATAAAACCACTCAACTGAATCAAATATAAAATCCTTAAGATCAAATAAAGATTTAACATCACTATCACTAGCATCTAAACGTTTAAATATTTCTCCTAACATATGACGATTTGGCTTAATTTGGGCTCTTTCTATTTTACACACATAAGAAACTGAACAAATATTTTCTGCTATACTTGATAATGTTTTATTGTTTTTCAATCTTAGTCTTTTCATTTCAGCACCAACCATCGCAAAAGTTGTTTTGTCTACCTCCCCTCTTCTTTTTAATTCATTCTTAAAAAAATTATTTTTCATTTTTATTCTCCTTTCAATAATTTTTTACTATTATAAAGGCAAAAAGGGTTTTTATTTCAAAAACCCTAATTGATAAAAAAATGAATTTTTTCTTCAAATATCACGAGTGAAAAGTATCATACAAGAAAATGAATAAATCTGTTCTCCATTAATACCAAAATTACTTACTTGATAAGAAATTTTCTCAACTTTAATCTTTTTTTCTTCTTTTAAGAATAAATTAATGGCATCTTCTAAATCCTCTTCATGTTCAAAATCAAATAACTTAACCTCCATTTTATCACCATTTACTATAATAATTTTTTTTATGGTCTAAAAAGATAAAAAAAAGTGAATTACTTCACTTTACAAAATTTTATTAATTTACAATCATTACATTTAGGATTAACAGCTTTACAATGATATCTACCGAATAACAATAATAGATGATGTGCTTTATTCCAGTCTTCTTTATCGATATATTTTGTATATTTCTTTTCTATCTCAAGTACTGTATCTGATTGTTTAGCATACCCTAATCGATGACTCATTCTTATTAAATGAGTATCCACAGGAAATGCTGGAATATTATATCCAACAGCTAATATTACGTTAGCTGTTTTTCTTCCTACACCAGGTAGTTTTTCTAACTCTTCTAATTTATTTGGTACTTCACCATTAAAATCTTTTATAAGCATTCTAGACATATTAATAAGGTTTGATGCTTTTGAATTTGCAAAACCTAAAGGTTTAATAATATTGTATACATCATCTTTATCTGCAACTGACAAACTATACACATCTGGATATTTTTCAAATAATATAGGTGTTATTTCATTTACTCTTTTATCTGTTGTTTGAGCAGATAATGAAACAGCACATACAAGTTCAAATAAATTATTAAAATTTAATTCACAAATAGGATTTGGAATTAATTCTTTTAAAATGTCTAGAATTTCTCTTGATGTTTGTTTATTCATATTAAAGCTTATCAAAAAAGTCTTTTAAAGCTTTAGGGGCAGCTTTCTTAACTTCTGTTTCAGTTGGTTTAGTAGCCAATTCTTGAGTTAGACTTCTCATTGATAATACCTTTTTCTTATCAATAATACGTTTTGAGGCTTGTTCGATTTCAGATAAAGTATAATGATCTACAGTCATTAAACTTTCTAATATTTCTATTTCACTAGCAGTTAACACTCTATTCAAATAAGAAGATAATACTCTTGCAGCTTTTTCTAAATCATAACTATCTAATGCTACTTCATTGTTAATAATTTTAAATATCTTTTCAAATAATGGTTTAAAAGAAATACATTCTTTACCTACTCCTTTATCATAAGCAATGAATATTTCATAGTATCCTCTTTCCATTAAGTCTACCACTATCTTATCAATTTTAGTTGAAGTGATTAAAATATTTTCTTGAAGTTGTTCAATTGATATAGATTTAGTATGACGATAATTATCTAAAATTTTTATTAAAACGAACGCCTCTTCGGCACTTAATCCTAAAACTTTAGCATTATCTAAAATTATTCTATTGTAATCTAAATATTCCTTTTTATATAATGTCTCTAACATCATCATCAACTCCAAACCTCTTAATTTCATCCATTAAGCCTATAATAAAGGCTTTCTTATCAAATATCTCATGTTTTAATGTTATTCTTTCTGAATCAGAGTAAAATATTAATTCATGTATTGCAGGAGTAAAATTCAATCTTATAGATTGGATGACTCCTTTATCAATCCCTAAAATTTCTGCTAACATTATCGCAGTTCCACTAGGAGAATCTTTTTTTGTTTTTTCATGTATTTCTACAAAATCTAAAATTTTAAACTCTTCTTTACACTCTTTTAATATTTTAGAAAAAAGTTTAATACCTTTAGCATAATTAGGTCTCCAAACAAAAATTGTATCATATTCCATTGATAGATTATATAATTCTTGTATTTTATCTTTAGTGTAACCTGTCGTCCCTGAAAATATAGGGACTTTTCTTTTTATTCCTTCAACTAAATAATTAAACGATTCTACCGAAGAAAAATCAATTATTAAATCAATATCTTCAATTAAAGATAACTCCGTATAAGTAGGAACTTCCTTATGAGTTTTTTTATCTATGCCATAAATAGTTGAAGAATTTTTAAGGTATTCATAGATTAATGTTCCCATCTTTCCACAAATACCTATAATTACTATATTCAATTTATCACCAGTTTATTATATGAATAATCTGGTTATTTAGCTTCCTTTTTTAATGCAGCTTTTGCAGCATTTTGTTCGGCTTCTTTTTTAGTTTTACCAATACCTCTACCCATTAATATATCATCCATATAAACTACAGCTTCATATGTTTTATCATTAGCTGGGCCTTCATCTTTTACTATTTCATAATGAAGAGTTCTTTTATCTGCTTGAACCTTTTCTTGGAAAGTAGATTTATAATCCTTAAATTGAGTAACAATATCAAAGAAAGGTAAAACAATTCTTTTAACAACTTTATAAACTTCTTCAAATGATGAATCTAAAAGAATAGCACCAAGCATAGCTTCAAAAGCATCAGCAATAATTGCTGGTCGGTTTCTACCACCATTTTGAACTTCACCATTACCAAGATATAAATAAGTATTTAATTTTATTTTTTCGGCATATACGTTTAAAGCTTCTTCACGTACAGCATTAGCTCTTGTCTTTGTTAAGACACCTTCATCAAAATGTAAGTTTTCATATAAATGACAAGAGATACATAAATCTAATACAGCATCTCCTAAATATTCTAATCTTTCATTACATTCTACTTGATGTTCATTAGCATATGATGAATGTGTTAATGCAACCTTTAATAATTCTTTATTCTTAAACGTATAACCGATTGACTTTTCTAGTTCAATCATTTTATTCAGCTTCCTTTGGTAATTTTTCTACTACCTTGTTAATAATATCATTTTCAACCATTTCTTTAGCTAATCTAATAGCGTTGAAGTATGATTCTGGATCAGAGTTACCATGAGCTTTAACAACTATTTTACTTAACCCAAATAGCATAGCTCCACCAACTTTTTTAGTACTCATTCTTTCTTTAAATCTCTTTAAATTTTTACGCATGAATAAATAACCAATCTTACCGCCAAATGAAGATTTAATTTCTTCAGTTAACATTTTACCCATACCTTTAGCAGTACCTTCGATTGATTTTAAACAAACATTACCTGTAAAACCATCAGTAACAACTACATCAGCTGGACAGTTAATCATTTCAGTTGGTTCAACATTTCCATAGAAATTAATACCTTCTAAATCTTGTAGATAGTAGTATGCTTCTTTATCAATTTCTCTACCTTTACCTGGTTCAGAACCAATATTTAATAAACCAACCTTAGGATTCTTTACACCTAAAACTTCTTTTGAAACAACAGAAGCAAAAATAGCTAAACTACCTAAATGTTCTTTTCTTAGTTCAACATTAGCACCTACATCTAATAATAATCTTGGATGGCCATCCATATTAGGAACAAATGGACACAAAGCCACTCTTTCCATTTGTGGTAAACGTCTTACTAATAAATGAGCGCCTACAACCACACATTGAGTTGGACCACTTGTAACACATGCATCAGCTTCACCATTTTTACAAGCCTTCATTGCTAGACATAATGAAGCATCCTTTTGATGGCGAATAGCACGAACAGGATCTTTTTCTCCCATAGAAATTGTATCTTTTGTATGAACAACAGTGATTCTAGTAGAATCAGTTAATAATTCTTTTATTTTTTCTTCATCACCAAAAATAGTGATTTCTAAATTTGGAAATTTTTTTACAGCCATCATACTACCTAATACAGTAGTCTCTAAACCAAAATCTCCACCATTTCCATCTACAGCAATTCTAATCATAAATAGTACCTCCTATGAAATGTATTAATATTTTATCACTTTGTGTAAATAAAAACTAGTTTAAATTACTATTTTTATTTATTACATTTTTTAACATTGATAGTACTCTATCATTTTTTTCTAATCCACCAAGAACTAACAATACATATTCTTTACTATCACTGATAGCACATTTCCAAATTGTTAAATCTTTAGATTCAAAATTAAAATTCAAACTTGAAAAACCAGATTGTTCTTCTCCTAAGAAATCTCCAGGACCTCTTAATCTAAAATCTTCTTCTGAAAGTTCAAATCCATCATTTGTTTTTTCTAAAATTTGTAACCGTTCAGTTTCACTCTTATCCGTTACTAAATAACAATATGATTGAATATTTCCTCTACCAACTCTACCTCTTAACTGATGTATTTGAGATAAACCATAACGTTCAGCATTTAATATAACCATATTAGACGCATTTTTCACATCTACACCTACTTCTATAACTGTTGTAGAAATAAGTACATCTGTCTTATGATTTTTAAAATCATTCATTATTTGTTCTTTATCAGCTGATTTCATTTTACCATGAAGAATATTTATTCTTGCATCTGGAAGCATTTCAGTAAATATATTATAAGCTTGATTAATATCAATGAAGTTAAATGAATCACTAACATTAATAAGTGGAACAACTATATATATTTGCTCATCCATTGCAAGATGTCTATTTAACACTTTACCTAAACTATTAATTTTATCTAAACTTACAAGCTTTGTAATGACAGGTAAACGATTAGCTGGTTTCTCTTTAATAAGTGTTAAATCTAAATCTCCAAACGCAGTTAAACCTAATGTTCTAGGAATAGGCGTAGCTGTCATATATAAAGCATCTACTCCTTTAAACTTATCAACTAAAGCTTTTCTTTGTTTAACACCAAATCTATGTTGTTCATCAATTATAACTAAACCTAAATTTGAAAATAACACATTATCTTGAATTAAAGCATGTGTACCAATTAATATATCTACCCTTCCATGTAAAAGTTTAAATAATATTTCTCTTTTATCCTTTTGTTTAGTTGATGAAGTTAAAAGTTCTACATTAAAACCTTCAAAAAGCTTCTTAAAACCTTCATAGTGTTGTATTGCAAGTATTTCTGTTGGCGCCATAATAGCAACTTGATAACCAGCTTTAACAGTTAAAATACTCGCTAAAAAACTAACAATAGTTTTACCAGAACCAACATCACCTTCTAATAATCTATTCATTGGTTTATTTGACTTTAAATCTTCAATCACTTTATCTAAAGCATTTTTTTGATCATTGGTTAATTTATAAGGTAACATTTCAATATAGTCATTTAATAAATCAATATTAATTTCTTTTGCCTTCTTTGGTTCAAAACCTCTTGATAATCTTAATACTTCTAATTCACATGTATACCAGAAAAAATCTTCATATCTAGTTCTTCTTTTAATTTCAATGTAATCATTTACTCCATTAGGAAAATGGGCTTTATATACTAACTCATTCATACTTAATAAACGATATTTTGATATGTATTTAGAAGGAAGTGTGTCTTCAACAGTATAACCACTTTCTAATATACTCTTAATACCTTTTGATATGGTTGAATTGTTTATATCATAGAAACCATAATCTAATTCTACTTTACATTCAAAATCTTCAAAGAAAATGTTAGTTAATGTAAACTCTTTCTCATTTTGTTTAAATTTACCATAACAAATGATATCAATATCTTTATATAATTTATATCGAATGTAGTCACCAGAAAATATCACACATTTATGTCTTTGACCATTCACAATAACATAAAAAACAAACGCTTTAACATTTCTCATGGATTTTATAACTATTGGCCTAGAATAAACCCTACATCTAAAACAAACTGTTTCACCTGAAAAAACATTTATGTTATCTACATTATAAAACATATATTTTTTAGGAAATGTTAATAATAAATCGTCTACAGAATAGATTTGATTTGCATTTAATTTTTCTAAAGTTTTAGGGCCAATGCCTTTGATACTTTTTAAATCCATTAAAAACACTTCCTTTCTAGTTGAATTATACTATATTTCTTTTTAAAAAGAAATATAACCAATAAAAATAAAAAGGTCGAAGACTAATCTTCGACCATTCAAATTATTATTCAACAGCAATAATGTAAGAATAAATATCTTGTTTACCTTCAATAATTTCTACTTCAACATAAGAATTTAATTCTGTACATAGGCTTTCTAATTCAGCTTGTTTTTCTTTTGTAACGTCATTTCCACAGAAGAAAGTAACGATTTGGCTATCTTCATCAATTAAGCTTGCAAGTAATTGTTTTAATGCTTCATCCTTATCAGCAGTTGAAACAATGATATCATTGTTTAAAATACCCATCCAGTCGCCATTAGCAATTTTAACACCACTAATTTCTGTATCTCTAATTGAGTATGTTAACTCACCTGTTTTTACGTTTGCTACAGCTTCTTTCATAGCTTCTAAATTTGTTTCCATATCAGCTTCAGGATCATAAACCATTAATGAAGCATAACCTTGAGAAATAGATTTAGCTTTTAATACTTTAACATTTGATTCTGTCATTAATTCAGCAGCTTGGCTTGCAGCCATAACTACATTACCATTATTTGGAATGATAATAATATTATCAGCATTAACTTGTTTACAAGCTTCTACGAATGCTTCTGTTGAAGGATTCATTGTTTGTCCACCTTCGATTACTAAGTCAACACCTAAATCTTTAAATGTTTGAGTGATACCATCACCAAAACATGCAGATACTAATGCAAAGTTCTTACGTGGTTTAGAAGTTTGAACTTCTGAAACACCTGAAGAAAGGTTAGAATGTTGTAAACGCATGTTTTCAATTTTTAATGTAACAAATTCACCATGTTTTTGAGCAGCTTCTAATGCTTTACCAGGTCTATTTGTATGAACATGCACTTTACAAATATTTTCATCTTGAACAACTACTAAAGAATCACCTAAAATCGAAAGAACTGATTTTAATGAATCTTCTTCGAAGTTTTCTGGATCTTTAAGATCTAAAATGAATTCTGTACAATAACCAAATTTAATATCTACATCTAAAGATTCCGCTGCAGATTTAGTTGGTGCATCACTTGTTGGTTCATTTGCTTGTAACATTTTACCGTTTAAAGCCATAATCATACCTTTAACGATTTCAATGAAACCAGCACCACCACTATCTACTACACCAGCTTCTTTAAGAACTGGTAAGATATTTGGTGTATTATCTAATGATTTTTGAGCTTCAGCTAAATAAGCTTTCATTACTTCATTAATTGTCTTGAATTCATCGCTTCTAGCTTTAATTCCTTCAGCAGCTTCTCTAACAACTGTTAAAATTGTACCTTCAACTGGTTCCATAACAGCTTTATAAGCAACTTGACAACCAGATTCTAAACATTTAATTAATTCTTTTACAGTGATATAGTTATGTTCAACTTCTTGAACTCCTACATATAAACCACGGAAAAATTGAGATAAGATAACCCCTGAATTTCCACGTGCACCCATTAATGTACCACGAGACATAACTTTAGCAACTTCTACAATAGATGAAGATTCACATGAAGTCATTTCTCTAACACCTGACATTACTGTCATAGACATGTTTGTACCTGTATCACCATCTGGTACAGGGAAAACATTTAATTCGTCAATCACTTTGTGATTATTTTTAAGATTGATAGCTCCGTTCATTACCATCTTTTTAAACAACGCTACGCTAATACTGCTAACAGCCATGGTAAATTCCTCCTATTTACATACAATATATATTACAGCCACAACTGGCTAAAAATTCTAAAATAAACGCCTGAATAATTTAATAATTTTGATTTATTTTTTCCTATAAAACCGCCTCCACATACAAATTGGATGTCAAATACCTTTTACATTATATCATTAAAATAAATAAATGTAAAGTTTTTTAACTTTTAACGGTTTTCGCGCACTAATATATCAATTTTTTTAATATTTGTCAACTACCAATTATTTTGTAGAACGTTTTCTTCTAATTTCAGCTTGTGCTGCAGATAATATAGCAATTGGAACTCTATATGGCGAACAAGATACATAATCTACTCCTATTGAGTTTACAAATTCAATACTTGATGGTTCACCACCATGTTCACCACAAACACCAGTTTCAATATTAGGTCTAGTAGTGTGACCTAATTTAACTGACATTTCAATAAGCTTACCAACACCTTTTTGATCTAACTTAGCAAATGGGTCGGCTTCATAAATATTATGTTTATAGTATGATTCTAAGAATCTAGGAGCATCATCTCTAGATAAACCAAAAGTCATTTGAGTTAAATCATTTGTTCCAAATGAGAAGAATTCTGCTTCTGTAGCAATTTCATCAGATAAAATTGCAGCTCTAGGTGTTTCAATCATAGTACCAATTTCATATGGAATATTTATACCTAATTCTTCAAAAACCTTATTAATTTCTTCAACACAGATATTTTTAACGAATTTTAATTCTTTTACATCATCTACTAAAGGAATCATAATTTGTGGAATAATATTAAAATTAGTTTCTTCTTTGACTTCTATTGCAGCTTCCATAATAGCTCTAACTTGCATACGTGCTATATCTGGATAAGTTACACATAATCTACATCCTCTATTACCAATCATCGGATTAAATTCATGTAATGATTCACAATGTTCAATAACTTCTTTTACATCTCTATTCATAGATTCTGCAATCTTTTCAAATCCATCTTTAGGTAAAAATTCATGTAAAGGTGGATCAATTAATCTGATAGTCACTGAGTATTCACCCATAACCCCAAATAATCCCTTGAAATCTGCCTTTTGGAATCTTAATAATTCTTTAAGTGGTTCTTTTCTTTCTTCGTCATTACGAGCTAAAATCATACGTCTTAATGCAAACATTTTTTCTTCTTTAAAGAACATATGTTCACTTCTACATAAACCAATACCTTCTGCCCCAAACTTCTTTGCCATTGTAGCATCAGCAATAGTATCTGCATTGGTTTTGATTTTTAAACGTTTAGCATCATTAGCCCATGACATAACTCTACCAAAATTACCTGCAATAACTGCTGGTGTAGTTTCAACCTTACCGTAATAAATATTACCTGTATTACCATCTAATGAAATATAATCCGTTTTTAAAAACCTATAAAACTATAGTTTTTTGTTTTATTCCTTATTCATCGAGCCATGATTAAATCAAGTAGTATGTACTCTCCTAAGGCGTTAATTCCGTACAAACGTATACGTACTCTTATTTATGTTAATATTATTTATTTATATAATTAGCTAAATTAATGGCTGCATTTAAATCTCTATCTATTATTAATCCACAATGTTCACATTTATATTTTCTTTTTTCTACTTTCATTTCTTTTAAATTTCCACAAATACTACATTTT
>JBGVFV010000004.1:0-12081 GCA_045121295.1 Candidatus Pelethenecus sp. | reverse complement strand
GAGCCTGCCCTTACATACATATAAAATTTGTTGTTTACATATATACTTATTTGTAGTTGACATATACTATAATTTACAGTTCACATACATAGTATATTTGTAGCTCGGTTCTCCCTAACATACATCAGAATTTAGAGAACCATAATTTTTCTATTTCATTTTCGCTAAACACTAATATTCCGTTTTCTTTTAATAATTTAGCGGCAACACCAATACCATTTATCTTTTTACCACTAAATGTTCCATCGTATATCAAATTAGTTCCACATGATGGAGACGATTCCTTAAGTAGGGCATATTTAATATTGTTTTTTAAAGCCACATCCAACGCAATCTTAGCACCTAAGTTAAATTCGGTTGTTACATCTACACCTTTATTAGAGACAACCTTCTCTCCTTGTTGTTCACTAGGGTTTCTTGGAGTAGTTAATCCACCATCGGATTCTGGACAAACCAAGAACAATTCGAAATTTTCTTCTATTTTACCAAGATTAGGAATTAAGTTGTTTCCGCCATTATATTTAGTATTCTTTCCGCACAAGCATGCAGATATTAATAATTTTTCTTTCATATTCTTACTTCCCTAAACAGAATTTAGTGAATAAAGCTGTAATTAATTCTTCAGGAGATGAATCACCAGTTATATTACCTAAATAATCAAATGCTTGTTTAAGATCGATTTCAATTAAATCTACATCTATACCCATTTCACATGCATCTTTGGCATTAAGTAAATGTTGATATGATTTTTTCATCAAATCAACTTGTCTTTGATTAGCCAAGAATTTACCTTCATCAATATTTAATGTATCAATATTAGTAACTTCATGTAATTTATCTGTTAATTCTATGATACCTAATTTTTCTTTTGCAGACATCATTATAGCCTCATCCATATTCCATACAGATGGACCATCAGACTTATTAGCAATAATAATACGAGGTTTAGAATCTGTTAATTTAATTAATTCTTTATCTGTTTCATCTAACGGTTTAGTTGAATCTAATACCAAGAAAATTAAATTAGCTTCTTTAATGGTTTTAGCACTTCTTTCAATACCAATCTTTTCTACTACATCCACACTTTCTCTAATGCCGGCCGTATCAACTAAGTGTAATGTAATATTTCCAACATTTAAAGATCCTTCAACTAAATCGCGTGTTGTCCCAGGAATATCAGAAACTATCGCTTTATCTTCATCTAATAACATGTTTAATAAACTAGATTTACCAACATTAGGTTTACCAACTATCGCCGTTTTAATACCATGAATAGCTATCTTTGATACTTCAGAATTCTTTAAGATTTGTTTCATATCAACAAGCATTTTTTCAATAACAGGTAATAAATAATTATTAGTTACTTCTATACTATCTTCATATTCTGGATAATCAATGTTAACCTCGATCTTAGCTAAAATATCTAATAAATCATCACGGAAAGTTCTAATAAGCTTAGTTGTTGATTTTCTTAATGAATTAGTACCCACTTTTAACGCAATATCATTTTGAGCACCAATAACATCCATAATAGCTTCCGCTTGAGTTAAATCCATTTTCTTATTAAGGAATGCACGTTTAGAAAATTCTCCTCTTTCGGCCATTCTAAAACCACTTCTTATTAATAAACCTAAAACCTTATTTGTAACAAGCACACCACCATGACAATTGATTTCTACACAATTCTCACCATCAAAAGATTTAGGACTAATGAATACATTACATAAAACTTCATCAATAATTTGTTCACCATCCATAATGTATCCATAATGCATTGTATGACTATTTACTTTTGTTAAATCCTTACCCTTAAATATTTTATTGATTAATTCAAAAGTATCTGGCCCACTACATCTAATAATAGAAATAGCTGATGAACCATAAGGGGTTGCAGGAGCACAAATATTATCTACCATTTTTTATTTCCTTTCTTTTTTACTGAATTAAATTTCAGTGAAATGAAATTCAGTATTATTATACACTTTTTCAGGCAAAAGAAAAAGAGAGTTTTTAAACTCTCTATAATTCCATATTAGATATTCTTTTAGGTCCTTTTTTGTACAATACACTTCTAGATACAAGAGACATAATTAAACAGAATGTTATAGCAACTATTGAACCTACCAACATATTTATAACTAAACCTAATCCAATAAATAAAGCCGAAAGAATTAATGTATAAACAAAATCAATTAACATGGCGAAGAAAACACATTTAGATTGTTTAACAACTTCCATTTCATTAGACCAATTAAGTTTATAAAATCTTGTATTTAAAACCAAAGAAATATAATTCATACTTAATAAATATAACTGTGGCAAAATTAATATTGTTAACAATCCAACAATATCTTTTTTAACTAGAATCATAATAAGAATTGATGATATTAACGCGAAAGGTGCCATAACAATTTCAGATAATAAAATTTTTGATTTTAAATATTTTTTATAATCAATAGGTGAACTTTTTATTATCCACATATTCTTTCCTTCAATACTAATAGCTGAAGCTGCTGGAGTTGTTAAACCCATCATTAAAACTATGGCTAGAGATAAAAATGGTAAATATGGGCGTAACAGATCAATAACTTCTTCTGTTTCTTCGCCTGTAAATGTACCAAATGTCAAAATACCTATCATAACAACACTCATAATGCCGCCTGTTATAGTATTTAACAAATAACCTTTTGACGAAAAATATTTTTTGAAATCTAATTTTAATAAAGATTTAAATGAAGTATTAACTTTTAATTCTTTATTTTTCTTTTGTTTATTAACAGATCTAGCAGTGGATAACAAGTCATGAATGTAATCATAAAAGAATGTTAATAAACAAATAACTCCAACTAATATAACTAAATTAACAACAATATATAATAAATAATTTAAAACTGGAATGTTTATTCCTAATAGCACATTTGTCGGATTAAACCATTTAAATAAAGTTATCATAGGATCTAATCCTTCTGGGTTTGTTGATGATGTTGACATAGTAATTGAGAACACAACAACAATAAATGCTAAATAAAATATGATTGAAATAAAATTTCCAAACTTACTTCTATCTGCAATAACACTAATAAATGTCCCTACCAAGCAAGCCAACAATAAAGGACAAACAGGAACTAAAAATAACATTAATAATGTATTAATTAGATAAACTATACTATTATCAAAAATAAAACACATAATACCTGCAGGAAGTACGATAATAACAGTATAGAAAAATTCTACTAAATATAAACTAAAGAATTTAACAAATAAAATTTCTCTTTTAGGAATAGGCATAGCAGCAAGCATATCATAATCATTTCCACCAAACAACGTTGTCTTCACCTTAGGAATTGTAGTGGTTAAAGCCAACAATGAAGCAAAACCGCTCATCGCAAACAATACACCAATTATTGGCGAATTAGTTTCTTGTTGTGCCATAATGAATATAAAACTATAAATAGCTGATAATGCCATTCCACCTACCAATATTAATAATAATACTGATAACATAGAAGCCTTTTGTTTTTTACCTCTAAAGTCAAAAGAGATTTTTAAATTTGTTTTGAATAGTGGTAAAAAAGTATTACTCATCAAATAACTCCAAGAATATATTTTCTAAAGATGAATTTCCTTTTACATCTTCAGTTTTTCCTGCAGCTATAATTTTACCATTTTTAATGATTGCAATTTTATTACATAACTTTTCAACAACTTCTAACACATGTGATGAAAAGAAAATCATAGTTCCACTTGCACATATTTCTTTCATTACTTCTTTTAAATCATATGAAGCTTTTGGATCTAACCCAACGAATGGTTCATCTAAAATTAATAATTTAGGTTTATGTGCTAATGCAGCAATTAAAACAACTTTTTGTTTCATACCATGTGAATAACTTTTAATTTGATTAGATAATTCATTCTTGATATTAAACATTGTTGCATACTTATCAATAAATTCTTTTCTTTCTTCACCAACACCATATACATCACAAATAAAATTAATGTAATCTATTCCTGATAAAGTTTCATACACATCAGGATTATCAGGAACATAAGCCATATCTTTCTTACAAAGATTTGGATTATCTTTTACTGATACACCATTAAAATAAATTTCACCCTCATCATATGAATGTATACCCGTTACACATTTTATTGTAGTTGATTTACCGCTACCATTTGGTCCAACAAAACCAAAAATATCTCCTTCTTCAATTTCTAAACTTATATTATCAATCGCCTTAATATTTGATTTACGATAAGTTTTAGATATATTCTTTATACTTAACAAAATTCATTCCCCCTTTTGTTTTTATTAATTAATTATACTACTATTATTTATTTATTCAATATTTATAAAATAATAATAAACATATGGCAAGAATATTCTTGCCATATATATTAATCTCTTAACATTCTTGTTGAAACTATATGATATAGACTATTTAAATATTCCATATCTTCTTTAGATAATTCAAAGTTTACATCAATATTATCAATAATTCTGCTTGGTGTAACTGACTTCGGAATAGGTAAAGTGTTTCTTTCTAAACAATATCTTAAACAAATTTTAGGTACTGTTGTATTATATTTATTAGCCATTTCTAACATCTTTTCATTTAATAATAATTCACCAGTCGCAAATGGTGAGTAAGCTTCAATTAAAATATCATTAGCTTGACAATATTCAGTTATAGGTTCTTGAGTATTACCAATAAAGAATCTAATTTGGTTACACATTGGTTTAAAATTAGTTTTATTAACAATATATTCTATGTCTTTAACATGGAAATTAGATACCCCTATGGCTCTAATTTTACCAGCATTATAAAATTCAATTAATGCGTTCCATACTTCAACATTGCCGTCGCCACATTCACTTCCCACATTACTCCACGGCCATGGTGCGTGGATTAAATTTAAATCCAAATAATCAACGCCCAATAGTTTTAAAGATTTGTTGATACAATTAACTGCTTCTTCATAAGTTTTAATTTCAGCAGGTATTTTAGTAGTAATAAAAATTTCTTCTCTAGGAATACCACTGTCTTTAATAGCTTTACCAACACTTTCTTCATTACCATAAGCACTTGCTGTATCAATATGACGATATCCAGCTTTAAGAGCGCAAGCTACAGCATTATATGCGGCATCTCCATTAGGTACTTGCCATGTACCGAAACCTATTTTAGGAATTTTTACCCCATTATATAATACATAAAATTCATCTTTAATCATTTATTTCTTCCCCTTTATTTTATTTAAACTTCTAAATAATTATTAAAATCTTTTCTACTACAGCCGGCTCTACCTCCGCCCGCACAAGCACACGCGCAAGCACAAGCACAACCACCGCCTCTTACTCCTGACACACTATTATTAACTACTTTTGGTGGAGTAATTTCTTTTCCGCTTCTACGATAACCACGATAACGTCCAAACCAAAAATGATAGTGTGAAATATGTCCAGAGAAACCTCTAGTTGTTTGATACTTATCTTCATTTATTTTAGCAATTATAATAATCGTTAGTATAAAAACAAGAATAACAACAACAAAAATAATAATTCCTATAGGATCACTTGTTTGATTGCTATAATCCTCGTCTGGATTTAAATTTGGAAAAACGCTTCTATCATAAACTAGATTAACATCTATAGTTTCTCCATAATTTAGACCTGTTCTCCATATATAGTATTTATCTGTTATTTCATCTGCATTACTTTTTAAAATATTATTATTTTCCCACAAAACAACTAATTCTTTAACTTTAATTTCTTCAAACCAACCAGGATTAAAAGAATATTGAACTTCGTTATCTACCACAGTAAATATTCTTTCTTGTTTAAAACTAAATGCAACTTCAAAAATATCTCCCTCATGATAAGTATTATTAAAATCTATTCTAATAGTTGCTCCATCATCTGAAGAATAATAAATATCATTTATATTGTTTGTTAGACCTGTAATATCTTTAACAAATCTATTTGCCACACCAACGGTGATAAAATCAACACCACCATCACCTTCTTCTAATACTTCCCACTTTAAATAGTAAGTCATATTTAGTGTTCCATCATCATTAGGATCAACAGTAATTGTATATTTATGGATTTCATCTAAAGGTGTAAAAGTATACTCACAGCTTATTAAAACAAACGATAAAAGAATGAATACCATCATTAACAGTTTTTTCATTATTTCACCATCCCTAACGGACATACTTGACTATTTTTTGCAGAAAATGCCCTTCTTTTTTTACAATTTGGATTATCCCAAATTTTTTTCCAGTTAGTGTTTAATATATTTCCAAAACCATCTTCAAACAACCACGATTGACAAGGAATAACTTCACCATTAGGGGCAATAGCCATATTTGATAAACAAGCTCCACAACTTGGAGTTATCATTTTCATCTTTGATAATTCTTTTTCATCTATCCAACCTGGTGATGTAAATGTTAATTCCAAATCATTTTCCTTACAATATTGATACGCTTCTTTTATTATTCTTGTTATTTCTTCCTTGCTTAATTTAGTGATTTTAGAATTTTCAGACCTAGAATTTCCTGAAGGAATTAATCCGCTAGCTGAAAAATATTTAACACCTAGTTCTTTTAAATAACTAATCGTTTTAACGTAATCTTTATTAATGCTACATAAAGGAGTATTACAGCTTACATCTAATTTGGCACTTATCGCATTTTTAATTCCTTCAACTGTTTTATCAAAATGATTTCCACCGACTAACTTATTATGTAAGTCTTTATCACTAGAATAAAAAGTTATTTGAACACTGTCAAGACTTGCATTGTACAATTCTTGACATAAATTTTCAGTTAATAAAATACCATTAGTATTTAATCTAGTTACAAACCATTTTGAATATTCTATAAGTTCAACAAGATCTTTTCTTATAGTTGGTTCCCCGCCTGTAAATGTTAATTGTGGCACCATAGATTCTTTTAAAATATCTATAATCTTTTTCCAATCATTAGTGGATAATTCTTCTACATTACTTAACTTTTCTCCACTTGCATAACAATGTAAACAACGTTGATTACAGTTCCAACAACCATTCTTTTCCATTGAAGAAATCATTAAATCCATACGGTGGGGTGCATTCATAAACTTTTGATATTCTTTAAATGTCATTAAACCTATTTCTGAAGAAACTTTTCTTCTTGTAACAATAGCTTTAAATGTACCCAAAATTTCTGCTAAATCACTTTTTAATAATGTCATTGTAGCTTTTGAAAAAATCTTTTTTGTATTAGTTGAAGCCATTTCAATATAATGATTAACTGATTTAAAATTTTCTTTATCATTATTTACACAATCAATAAACTCTTTTAATAAAACAGCCCAACCTGTTTGTAAAGGTAAAATATAATAACCATTCAAAATAACAACCCAAGGAATATTTGTTTTTAACTTCTTTGGTGGAATTAAATGCATCCTTATAACACTTTCTTCTTTAGGATCCAATGTTAGATGATAAATTTGATTACAAGTCTTTAAATAATTACCAAGCTTCATCGATATCACTCCTCATTTAATATATTATAACACATAATAAACACTTTTTATTTTTTTAATAATGTTTTAAAAATTAAAAAATTCCCAAAACTTGAGTCTTGGGAAATTATTATTCAGATGTTTATTATGACTTTTATTTATTTCTCCTAAAATAAATACTAAATACTATTTGATAATATTACAATTCATTCCTCAAGGAAAAATGGCTTTTGTTAATATAATCTGTTTTTCTTGAAAATAGGAGAAATTAACATTTTTAAAACACAACTATTAAATTAACGACACCGGACATAACCAACAACTTCTATTTATAGGCTGTAACTTGTTAGTCATGCAAATAACTACGCCAGGTGCAACATCTGTCGAAAATTTATTTAATACATTAAAATTCTTGTCAGGGTTATTTGGACTTATACCTTTTTTTATTTCAATAGGATATATTGTATCACCCTCTAAGTATAATAAGTCCACCTCTTTTTGATCCTTATCTCTATAATAATATAGATTCATTTTTGGATCTACACCATGATTTGTAAAATTCTTAATTATTTCACTTACCACAAAAGTTTCAAAAATGGCTCCAGATAATGCTCCTACTTCTAATGTTTCAGGATTCGGATATTTCGCTAAATAAGCACATAGCCCTGTATCCATAAAATATAATTTAGGTGATTTGATTATTCTATTCGATAAATTACTAGAGAATGGTTGTAATAAATATATTATTCCAGAGGCTTCCAACATACTAATCCAATTTTTTATTGTCTTAGAATCAACGCCTATTTCCTTAGCAATTGTTGTGTAGTTTAATTCTTGAGCAGTTCTAACTGCTATATATTGCATAAAATTGTAAAACTCTATTGTTTTACCAACATTTAATAATTGTCTAACATCTCGTTCAATATATGTATTAATATATGATGAGAAATAATTGTTTCTTTCAACTGTACCAGTTACAATGCTAGGCATACCACCATTATAAATTCTATTAAATATTTCATTTGATTCATACTCTTTAATAACACGTTTTTTTAATTCTTCTAACTTAGGTAAAAACAATTTTCTATCACTAATATTAATTTCAGAGTTAGATAAAGAATATAAATTCAATACTCCGGCTCTACCAGCAAGAGATTCACTTACTTCTTTCATCACCTTAAATTGTTGAGAACCGGTTAACCAAAATAAAGATTTTGTTTTCGTATCATTTTTTAAAGACTTGAATCTTTCTTCATCAACAATCATTTTTATATATGGCAATAAGTTTGGAGCATATTGAATTTCATCAATCAACAGCGGATAAGAATGTTGTTCTAAAAAGTATTTAGGGTCAGATAACGCTAAATTCCTAGCATCTAAATCATCTAAAGTCACATAATTCATGTTTTCATCTTTAATCATTTGTAACATTGTTGATTTACCAACTTGTCTAGCACCAGAAATTACAATAACAGGAAATTCTTCTACCATTTTATTAATAGTTTCTTCAATTGTTCTTTTAATATACATATAATCACGACCTTTCTGGAATACAACTCCATTTTAGTCGAAAAATAATGTTTTGTCAACCCTAACAAATAAAAAACTCCAAAACCTAAGTTTTGGAGAGTCATTATACAGATGGCAGGACTAACTGGATTCGAACCAGTGAAATGACGGAGTCAAAGTCCGTTGCCTTACCGCTTGGCTATAGTCCTATAAAAAGGTCTCATTTTTGAGTCCTTTTTTATTTTACTCCATTTAAAGAGTATTTGCAAGAAAAATTTTCATTTTTTATAGATTATTTTAATTCTTCTTTGTATTTTTTAACTAATTCATCGGCTTTTTGAACAAAACCATCTAAATCAGCCCATGTTTCTAAGCTTGCACCTGAAGCTTTTGCGTGTCCACCACCATTATATTCTTCAGCTAACATATTAATAACTGGTCCTCTTGAACGTAAACGTACACGAATTTCTTCTTTTGAATATTCAAGCATAATAGCCCATACAGGACAACCTTCAATACAACCAATAGTTGATACTTGTGCAGCTGCATCTTCATCACTAACACCAAATGATTCAATTTCTTCTCTAGTTAATGTAATATATGCAAAACCATTTTCAGTCATCTTGAAATTTGATAATACATAGCCTTTAAGTTTTAATGTTTGTAATGTTTCAATTGATAACTTATTATCGATTTCACCTACATTTACACCAGCATCTACTAATGTAGCTGCCGCCATAAATGTTCTACCATTAACACTATCAAATTTATATCTACCTGTATCTGTTAAAATACCTACATATAATGCATTAGCCGCTTCTTTTGATAATTTCCAATCAGCTTTATTAGCTAAATATAATTCTGTAATTATTTGGGCACAGGCAGGAGATGTTGTATCAACATATTGATAATTACCATAATTATCAACAGGTATATGATGATCAATTTTAATAAATTCCTTAGCTAGTGTGCATCTGCCATCAGATAATCTATCTTGTGTTGCACAATCTACACAAATAGATAATGCTCCATCAAATAAAGATTCATCAATTAATGTTGGTCTACCAACAAATGCTACATATTCACTTACTGTACCAGTAACATATACTTCTTTATTTGGATAGTTGTCCTTAATTAAGTAGTATAATCCATATTGACTACCTAAACAATCTCCATCAGGTCTAACATGACCATGAATGATAATTCTATCATATTTTTCTATATATTCTCTAATCTTATTCATTTTTTTCTCTCCTTAATTATGATGGCCAAACTCTTTGAGGTCTAGCTGTTACACCACTTGTTGCTGAATTATAATAATTTGTAGATGATGAACAATATATTCCGGATGAATTAGCATATATTATTGTATTAAACCATTCAGAATCTTTTAATTTCTTTATATTATTAGTAGCTGAAATACCAACATTAGTTCCATTTGATGAAATAGTTATAACTCCATTTAATGATTCATAAGTTAATTTAGAAATATTAAACGCAGTTGTCGCATAAACTCTATCTGTATATTTTGCAACTCTATTAATCATTTCTTGTGTTGGGAATGTGTTTTGATAGTACTTAGTATATTCGCTACCACCAGCACAACAACATACACAAACGATTTCTGGTTGAATCTTTTCTAATAAGCATTCATTAGATGATGTTTTAGAACCATGATGTCCCGCCTTGAATACCTCTACTTGTGGTAAAGTTTTAGCTGGTGTAGAACCATCATAGTAGGCAGCTAGCTTTTGTTCTCCACCTTCTTCTAAATCACCTGTAAACATAAAGTTGTGATCATTATATGTAAACATTGTACATACTGAATAATCATTTTCATCACTAGTTTTATTGAAGTAATAATAGTTATATAAAATGCTCATTGTAATTCCATCAGCCAATTCATATGTTTGTTTTGCACCATCTGTTTGATTAAAACATTGAGCTGCAGTATAATGTTTAGTTCCCTTACTAACCAAATCGTCTCTTACTCTAATATATTCACTACTTACACCAGACGTAGTGTTTTTATATGCGAAATCAATGATAGTTCCAATTTTATATTCATATAAAATACCATCGGTAGAAACACTTGATTCTCCAACAAAGCCCGCAATATGATCTTCGTGAGCATGTGTTGCAATAACATAATCTATCATATCGTCACCTGGAGTACGGTATTTATTAATATGAGATATTAAGGTATTTGTACTATTTCTCTTTGATCCAGCATCAATTAAAACATCAACTTTGCCCGCCTTAATATAAACAGAATCTCCTGAATTGCCATTTCCTAATTCAAGGAAACGAATTTGGAAATCATCATAAATAATATCTTCAACAATCTTTTCTGTTGGTTCTGGTGTTGGAACATCTTCTATTTCCCACTTAGCATAAAGTGTTGTATTTTTTGTTACAACGTCATTTACGTTTGCTTGATTGTTAAATGATGAATCATAATACCAACCAATAAAAATAAATCCTTCTTCAATTAAGATTGGAAGTTTATCAGGTAATTGATATACTCCTTTTAATTGAGCTGGTTGTGTTCCAAGACCATTTGTATTAAATGTTACAGTATAAACTAATCGTTCCCAAACGGCTTTTAAAGTAATACTACCTTCAGCAATTATATCTTTATCATAACCATCAATGTATGTTTTTTCATCATATTCCCAACCAACAAATTTATAACCAGTTCTTTCAAATGTATTTTGATTTAATGGTGTGCCTGAACCATATTCAATAATTTGAGAATTCATGGTACCAGTACCACCATTACTATTGAAATTAATAGTAATCTTATTTGGAGTAAACTTAGCATAAACAAATTTATCTTCCATAGGGAATGTAGTTAGATTATATGCTGTTTGATAATCAACATCTAAATACCAACCAACAAATGTATGTCCAACAACTGTAGGATTTTTGATAGTGTTAGTTATTTCTTCATTTTCAATACCTGTTATAGTTTGAACTACTTCATCATTAACAACAAATAATATACTTACTTCACCTAAATATTTTGCAAACACTAATATATTACTATCTGGCATCTT
>JBGVFV010000003.1:0-55865 GCA_045121295.1 Candidatus Pelethenecus sp. | reverse complement strand
TTCGTAGGCTCAAGAACTTTGCTACACCACTTCCTCCACCCCAGCATTACTGCTTTCGGTTTGTGGTTCGCTACACTTGGCGGTAAACTACCCGTGACTGGACTTTCACCAGTAAGATTAGTGCCATGCCCGGCACACTAGGAAAAAAGGAATTGCAAAAAATTGCAATTCCTTTATTTTTATTCTGCTTTTTGTTGTTCTTGATTTAATGATTGAATATTTCCTCTTACAAATTGAACAAATATTGCACCTATTGAATTACCAATAGCCATTAAAACAAAGTATAATAATGCTTTCCAACTAAATACACCAGCATATGTAAAATAACATGCATTTGCAATAACATGTTCATAACTGCAAATAATAAATACAAATATAGATAAGAATACAAATGCTAGTTTTCCAGCTCCATATGAACATTTATCATGTCCATTTACAGCTAGGTAAATCATAGTACCACACATAAAACTTAATATTAATATTGAATACCATGTATCATTCATCTTAGCATCTACTAATGGTGTAGCGAATTCTTGAAGAGTACCACCAATTCTAGTTTGAAGTAATAAAGCTGATAAAGCTACTACACTTAAGATATTAGTAACTAAACATATTAAAACATCTAAAGAATATTTTGGACCATGATCGATTACTCCGCTAATTTTAGAAGTAAATAACCAAAGTTTAAAATGAATAATAGCATATAATCCTAAGCCAAAAACAAATGCTCCTAAAACAGTCATATCATATGACTTTAAAATCAAATAACCTGTAGAGCCAACTACTATACAAAATCCACCTAACATAGATTTTAAAAATACTTCAACATAATGTCTCATACATCAATACCTCATAATACCATTTTTAACATATATATTTTACTCCGTTTTAAAAAAATGTAAATATATTTTAATTTTTTATTAAAATAAATTTGCATATTTGCAAGTAAAATGTTAAAATCTAATTATATTATGACATTTTTAGAAAGGAATACTTAAAATGAGAAATTTAACTAACTTTAATCAAGGTTGGAATTTTATTAAAAATCTAGGTCAAGTTCCAACAAAAGTAGATGAAACATTTGAAGCCGTTAATCTTCCACATTCATGGAATAGCGTTGACGGTCAAGATGGAGGCAACGATTACTTTAGAGGTACTTGTTATTATGTAAAACAATTTAAATCTGCTGATTTACCAGCTAATGCTAAACACTATTTAGAAATTAATGGTGCTAACTCATCTAGTGATGTTTATCTAAACGGTAATCATTTAGCTCATCATGATGGTGGTTATTCTACATATAGAGTAGAATTAAAAGATTTAGCAGAAGAAAACATATTAGTTATTGGGGTAGATAACTCTCCTAATGATAATGTATACCCTCAAATGGCTGACTTCACATTCTATGGTGGTTTATATCGTAATGTAAACATCATATCTGTTCCAGAAAACCATTTCGAATTAATGTATCATGGTGGTCCTGGTATTAAAGTCACACCAATTGTTGATGGTGTTAATGCAAAAGTAGAAATCGAAGTTTATGGTAATTTAAATGAAGAATTACATTATGTAATTACTGATTCAAAAGGTAATGTTGTTGTAGAAACTAAGTCAACAGAAACAAAAGTTGAACTTGAAATTACAAACGTTCATTTATGGCATGGTAGAAAAGATCCTTATTTATACACTGCTTCTGTAACATTAGGTGATAATGTGGATAAAGTAAGTGCTAGATTTGGTTGTCGTACATTCCAAATTGATCCAGAAAGAGGATTTATCCTAAATGGTGAAGAATATCCATTACGTGGTGTATCTCGTCATCAAGATAGATGGGGAATTGGTAATGCATTACTTCCTGAACATCATACAGAAGATATGGATTTAATTTGTGAAGTAGGTGCAACTACTATCCGTTTAGCTCACTATCAACATGATCAATTCTTCTACGATTTATGTGATGAAAGAGGTATGGTTATTTGGGCTGAAATTCCATATATTTCTAAACATTTACCAAACGGTTATGACAATACTATGTCTCAAATGAAAGAATTAGTAATTCAAAATTATAACCACCCTTCAATTGTTGTTTGGGGATTATCGAATGAAATTACTATGGGTGGAGCTGATGATCCACATTTAATCAAGAACCATGAAGATTTAAATAATTTAGTTCATGAATTAGATAAAACTCGTTTAACTACAATTGCTGCTGTTTCTATGTGTAAGATTGATTCAAAATATTTACAAATTCCTGATGTTGTTTCATACAACCATTATTTTGGATGGTATGGTGGAGACACATCAATGAATGGACCTTGGTTTGATAACTTCCATTCTGTTCATCCAAACATTCCAATTGGTGTAAGTGAATATGGTTGTGAAGCTTTAAACTGGCATTCATCTACTCCATTCCAAGGAGATTATACTGAAGAATATCAATCATATTATCATGAAGAATTAATTAAACAATTATTCTCTCGTAAATATATTTGGGCAACTCATGTTTGGAATATGTTTGACTTCGGTGCAGACGCTAGAGCTGAAGGTGGAGAAAACGGACAAAATCATAAAGGTTTAGTAACATTTGACCGTTCATATAAGAAAGACTCTTTCTATGCATATAAGGCATGGTTATCAACTGATCCATTTGTCCATATTTGTAGTAAAAGATATATTGATAGAGTAGAAGAAGTTACTAAGGTTACAGTTTATTCTAACCAACCTGAAGTTGAATTATTTGTTAATGGTGAAAGTGTTGGTAAACAAACTTGTCCTGAACATTTCTTCTATTTTGAAGTTCCAAATATTGGTGAATCTACTTTAGTTGCTGTAGCTGGAGACTTAAAAGATGAAGCTACAATTCGCAAAGTAGATACAATGAATGAAGACTATGTATTAAAAGAAAAAGGAGCTATCCTTAACTGGTTTGATATTGATGCACCTGAAGGCAGATATTCATTAAATGATAAGATCGGCGATATCATGAAATCAAAACGTGGTAAATTATGGTTTATTAGTGTTGCATTAAAATTAAAGAAGAAAATGCCTAAGAATAAAGATGGTAAATCAGAAGCTATGGGTTTTGAAATGACAGGTGATATCATGCAAATGATGGGTGGTTTCACTGTATTACGTTTGACTAGTATGATTGGTATGATGAATATTAGCTTTACTAAAGAAGAACTTCTAAAAATGAATAAGAAGTTAAATCGTATTAAAAAACCTAAAAACCTATAATTAACTAATAACTAACACCAGAATTAATTTTCTGGTGTTTTTTCTTTAAACTGGTAATGTTACTTTCATAGTTGACATATAATATATTATATAGTAAAATAAAGTGAGTTAGTTATAACTAACCAATTAAGGAGGTGTTGTTATGCCAATATTATTAGGTATATTGTTACCATTCATCGGAACTGTATTAGGTTCTTCTATGGTCTTTTTAATTAAAGGAGATATAAATATAAAACTTCAAAAATTTTTATTAGGTTTTGCAGCTGGTGTAATGGTTGCAGCATCTATATGGTCTTTAATAATCCCTTCCATAGATTTATCAGGTAATTTAGGTAAACTTTCTTTCCTTCCAGCTGCGATAGGATTCTTACTAGGCATTGGTTTCTTATTATTACTTGATACAATTATTCCACACTTACACATTAATAGTGAAAAACCTGAAGGTGTAAAAAGTTCTTTTAAAAAACGTACTATGTTAATGTTATCAGTTACATTACATAATATCCCTGAAGGAATGGCTGTTGGTGTTGTACTTGCTGGCGCACTATACGGAAATGAACTTTTAAGCCTTTCAGCAGCACTTATATTATCTGCTGGTATTGCTATTCAAAATTTCCCTGAAGGTGCAGTTATTTCTATGCCATTATTAGCTGATGGTATTTCTAAACCTAAATCATTTTTATATGGAACTCTATCAGGTGTAGTTGAACCGATTGCCGCTGGAATAACGCTATTATTAACAAGTATTGTCACTCCTATTTTACCTTATATTTTAGCATTTGCTGCAGGTTCAATGATCTATGTTGTAGTTGAAGAATTAGTTCCTGAATCACAAGAAGGAGAACATTCAAATATTGCTACAATAGGTGTTGCATTAGGATTTGTATTAATGATGATTTTGGATATAACTTTAGGTTAAAACGTATAACGTCGACGTTTTTCCTAAAATTTCGAGATATAAAAATGGTATAATCCAGTTGGTATATAAAGTAACTGGGATTATGCCTTTTTATTTTCTAATGTTCTTTCTAACCGGAAGGAGATGAATTATGGCTAATATTGATTTTAGTGAATTAAGTATAATTAAAGAGAAAATGAAAGTAATTAACTCTTCTTCTAATATAATTCATATAACAATTAATAGCAAAAGGAAATCTGTAAAGAATGCAGTTTCTAAAATCTTATCTATTCATGATAAATTTATATGTATTGAATCAAAGATTAATGACTACACTGAAAAGTTTACTATTAATTATATAGATATTATTATTGGAACATTTACAATTAAAGAACTTCTTATATAACAATAAAATGGATTAGGCAAATTAATACTAATCCATTTTATTTATTTAATTATATGAAAAAATTAAATTTTTATATTACAAAATACACAAATTTTATATTTAAAAACTTGAATATCATATATTATTATGATAAAATACATTAGGTTTTGATAATAACTCTTATAAAGAGTACATTAACTAAAGAAAGGAATTAAAAAAAATGAAAAAATTTGTAATGTTTATATTTGCTCTTGTTGCAGTATTAAGTTTAGCTTCTTGTGGTGCAAAAGAGTATAAATTAGGTATGGGTATTGAAGTAAGTACTACTAGCTCATCTAACGCTACTGAAAAAAAGGCAGGTAACGCTCAAGTAGATGCAACTGTTGCTGCTGTAGTATTAGACTCTGAAAGCAAAATTGTAGCTTGCCGTATTGATGCAGTTCAAAACAAAATTGCTGTAAGTGCTGAAGGTGCTTTAACTGTTCCTGCTACTTTCAAAACAAAAATGGAATTAGGTTCTGATTATGGTATGGCTAACAATCCTTATTCTTCTGATAACAACGGTGATAAGATTATTAAAGAATGGAATGAACAAGCTAAAATATTTGAACAATATGTTGTAGGTAAAACTGCTGCTCAAATTAATGCATTAGAATTAAATACTTTAGATAATGGTTATAAGATTTCTAAAGATGATGCTTTATTAGCTGCTGGTTGTACAATTCAAATTACAGACTTCATCTCTGCAATTGTTAAAGCATGTAATGATGATCAAGCTGTTACTTTCAGTGCTAGCGAATTCACTTTAGGTGTTGCTGCATCTTCATATAATGATAAATCAAAAAATGCAACTGCTACTTCTGCTGGTGCAGTTCAAGTTTACAGTGATTTTGCTGCAACTGTTGTAGCTGATGGTAAAATTGCTGCTGCATTAAATGATGCAATTCAACCTAAATTTGCTGTTTCTGCTACTGGTGCTTTAACTCCATCTTACAAAAACACTAAACGTGTATTAAAAGCTGAATATGGTATGGCTGGTAATCCTTATTCTTCTGATAACAATGGTGACAATATAATTAAAGAATGGTATGAACAATCTGCTATTTTCTCACAATATGTAGTTGGTAAAACTGGTGCTGAAGTTAGCGCTTTAGAATTAACTGTTTTAGATAATGGTTATGAAATCGCTAAAGATAACGCTTTATTAGCTGCTGGTTGTACAATCCAATTAACTTCTATTAAGGCAGTAGTTGCTAAAGCATTTGCAAACGCTCGTTAATAAATAAACATAATAATATTTGGGTAATTCATTATATAAAGAATTACCCTTTTATTTTTATTATTAAAAAAATAAATGGTTCACAAAACTAAATGTGAACCATCTTTTATTTTAAATTATATTTTTCAGTTAAATTTAAACTTAAAAATCTTTTACTAATTATACCAGTTAATACACCAGTTACTGTACTTAATATAGCAATTAATGGTAAATAGAATACAACTTGCGCAGTTCCAAGTAATATAATTGCAATTACAATTTGTCCTACACAATGAAATATTGAACCAATTACTGAAACACCAATAATTGAGAAAAACTTAATTAACGAGAATATTCTCATTATTATAAATGAACATAATCCCCCACACAAACTCATAAAGAATGGTACTTGAAAAATGTTTCCTCTTAATAATCCTACTAAGAATATTCTAATAATTAAAACCATAAATGCTTCACTTGTTTTAAAGTCATATAACATAACTAATATAATTATATTAGCTAACCCAAGCTTTACACCTGGTACAGGGATTGGTATTAATCCTTCTACCATACTTAATACAATTGACATAGTTAATAGTGAAGCTATATAAATATATCTTTTAAGACTCATAATTCTATATCTACCTCTACTTTACTACTAACTAATTTAATATATATTTTATTAGGTATACAGATAATGGGTTTACTAGTACTACTACTAAATCCAACATTTTCACAATAAGCTTGATCACAATTAGCATGAACAATTCTTATAGCATTATGTTTGGCTTCAATTACAACTTCTCCATTTTCAGCATTTACATTATAGACAACTATTTCTTCACCTAAATCTGATAATTCTATAGTTTCTACTAAAACATCATCATAATAAACTAAAGCCTTTAAATCATCTTTTTTTGATAATACATTAAATAATATTAAACTGATAATTGCGATTAATAAAATAACACCAACTAATATTATATCATTCTTATATTTCTTCATAATCTTTTATCCCATCTGAAGAATAAATAATGTTATTATCTTTTACTAATACAATATCAATATCTTTACCATTTAAATATGATTTAATCTTTTCTATATCCATAGAAAATAATGTAGTAGATAAAATATCTAAATAACCACTTTTTTCTCCTATTATAGTAACAATATCATAATTATTTACACAATAACCTGTTAATGGATTAATAATATGAGTATAAACTTTTCCATCTACTATTCTATTTTGTTCAGCTATTGATGATGTTACAATAGCTTTATTATCAATCTTTAGTTTCTTAAAATATGAAGTTCTATCTAAATTTGTTAGACCTACCAAAAATGATTCATCTTTATTTTTATAACCTAATGAAATATTTGAACTACCAGCATTTATCATATAAGAAGTTATATTATTATCTTTAAAATATTCTTCTACCTTTTGTGTGGCATAACCTTTAGCAACTCCACCAAGATCAATATCAGCTAGTCCATCAATCGTTATTACATCTCCTTCAATAATAACCTTTGATTCATTCATTATTTTTAATTCTTCTTGAATCAGTTCATCATCAGGTAACACTACTGGTGTAGTATTATCTCCAATATGTAATGCTTCTTTCCAAATTTTAGTTATTCTACCTATTAATATATTAAAATAACCACCAAGTTCTTTTTCAACATTTAAACTATATTCTATAACCTCTAATAATTCTTTATTAGCATTAACAGTTCTTTTATTATTTAAATCACATAAATTTCCTTCATATGAATTAAACATGTCACATGCATTAGAATAATCCATATAAATATCTCTTATGTTATTTAGATGTTCTTCTTCTGCATTATAAATTGTGACATTAATAATAGTATCCATAGCGAAGATAGTCTTTGAATACTGAACTGGTTCACCACAACTTGTAAGGCAAAAGAAAAGAACTATTAAATTAAAGATTAAAATAGTTCTTTTCATAAATCAACACTTACCTTTCAAAAATTAAATTTTTAAATTAACTTTTGTTCCATCAGCATTTGGATGTTCATCCATATACTTAATGATTGGATTAAAGTTTTTATCAGGTTTACCAGGTCTACAAGCAGATAAATTAGCAACCTTACCTTCAACAATAGCTTCAGCAAAACCAGCACAACCTGGATATCCACAACCACCACAGTTTGCATTTGGTAACATTGCAGTAACATCTTCAACTCTAGTATCAACTTCTACATATAAAACTTTAGAAGCAACAGATAGTCCTAAACCTAATAAGAAACCTAAACCTGTTAAAATAACAACTGCCCATAAAATTTCTATCATTTTTCTATTCCTCTAATTCCTTTATTTTACAACTAGTATTAGTACAGTTAGCACACATCTCTTCATCACGTAATAAATTTTCGCACCCTTTTGGTACTGGAGTTTTTTTATTAAAAACGTAAGTAATAAAGAAAACAACAACTAACGCACCAATCAATATTATAGCACCAATTAAATAAGGATTAATTCCTAATATCATCCAATTAAACCGCTAAGTCCCATAAATGCTAATGCCATTAAAGCACCAGTAATTAACGCGATAGGAACTCCCTTGAATGCTTTTGGAACATTAGCAGATTCTAATCTAACTCTTATACAAGAGAATACGAATAATACTAATGCAAAACCTAAACCTGTACCAATAGCATTTGCCATAGATTGACCAAATGTTAATCCACTATCAGTATTACCTTGAGCAACCCCTAAAATAGCACAGTTAGTAGTGATTAATGGTAAATATACACCTAATGACTTATATAATGGTGTAGAGAACTTTTTAATTACCATTTCAACTAATTGAACTAGTGATGCGATAACTAAAATATATACTATAAGATCCATAAATGGAATACCAGCAGGAACTAAAATATAATTGTAGATTGGCCATGTTACAGCACTTGCAATAATAATTACGAAGAATACTGCAGCACCCATACCTAATGCTGATGATGTTTTCTTAGAAACACCTAAGAAAGGACAAATACCATAGAAACGTGATAATATAACATTATCTATTAACATTGAACTAGCAATCGCTAGTAAGAAAGTAACTAATGCACTTGTTTCCATATTATGCCTCCTTTACCTTTGCAGCTAATTCTGCTTTTTTAGCAGCAATTGCCTTTTGTTTTTCAATAGCTTCTTTTCTGTTTTTTCTCCAAGCTAAGAACGCTAAAACCATACCTAATACTAAGAAACCACCAGGAGATTGAGTAAACATTGGAATAGCGAATTTAGCTAATGGACGGAATGTTACAGATGGAATAAATGTGAAATAATTTCCAAATTGGATACCGCCAGTTCCAATTACTTCTCTAAAGAATGCAATAACTAATAATGCAATTGTAAAACCAACACCCATACCTAAAGCATCAATTAACGAATCAAATACACCATTTTTAGATGCATAAGATTCAGCTCTACCTAAGATAATACAGTTAACAACAATAAGTGAAATAAACACACCTAATGTTGAATATAAATCAGGTAAAAATGCTTGACATAACATTCTAACTATTGTAACGAAAGTTGCAATGATAATGATGTATGCAGGAATCTTTACTTCACTAGGAATAATTTTTCTTAATAAAGAAATAACAACATTTGAACCAATTAATACTAACGTAACTAAAATACCCATACCAATTGCAGCTTCAATGCTTTTTGTAGTTGCAAGAGTTGGACACATACCTAATAAAGATACAAATATAGGATTTTCAGCAATAATACCTTTTAGGAAATTTTGCTTTACACTTTGTTTTTCTTCCATTATTTTGCACCTCCATTATAATCATTGAATGCAATTTGAACTAATTCTTTAACAGTATTAGCACCATAAGTTGCACCACATTTAGTATCAATACTATTTACATCACTTAAAGTTAAGCCACTTGAATACTTTGAATCAACATGAGCTTGAACTTCACTTGAATATGATTGACCATTTTCAAGGAATTCTATACTAACTAATTTACCGTCAGAACTAATACCAACTAGTAAAACAATTGGACCATAAGAATTTTTACCAGACACAGTATAAATATTACCTAATAATGAACCTGATGAATTCTTGGCAACAATCTTTTTAGTGATAGCTTCATTTTCAAATTCTTTAACAATTTCAGAATTATCAATACTAAACTCACTAAATATTTCTTTACATAAAACTTCTTCTTTCTTTAATTGATTTTTCTCAATAATTCCAGAAGTAACTTTATTCATACCACTTACTGCTAAACCACATATAGCAGCAATAATCATTAGGATTGCAGCAATTTTAAAATTCTTTTTCATTATTGTGCACCTCCATTATGTTCTTCAAATGCAGCTTTGACTAAATCTTTAACTAAATCAGAACCCATTGTTGCACCTGATGCAGCATTAATTCCATCTAAATCAGATAAACCTAATCCAGATGTATACTCTTTATCTACAAGATCTTTAATCATTGGACCAGTACCTGCAGTTTGACCATTTTTAACTAATTCAACAGTTACTAATTTACCTTCTTTATCAATTGCAACCATTAATACAAGAGAACCATATTCATGACGACCAGAAACTTTATAAACGTATCCTAAAGTGTTACCATCAGAATCTTTAGCTTCAATTACAGTTTGAACACCTTCAACAATACCTTGACTTATATCAGATTGAGATGCATCGTAAGAACTATAAATACTCTTAATTATATCAGCTTCTTTATTTTCATTAGGAACAGGATTACTAGAAGCATCACCGATTGCAGCTAATACCATTTTTTGAATGAATGCTGCAGAACCTGTTGCACCACCAGTTAAGTCAACTTTAGAAACATCATCTTTAGTCATACCACTATGATATTTATCATTAACATATTGTTCAACAATGCTACCTGCTTCATCCCAAGAACTATGCTTAACGTTAGTAATTTTAATACCAGCTAATTTATTTTCAGTATTAACACCTATAATAGCTGTATATTTATCAGTACCTCCATATGGGTTGTCATATGAATAAACAGCTTCATATACATATCCGATTTGTTTACCTGAGTTACTCTTAGCAATAACTTTCTTAGTTAATAAGTTATTACTTGGAGCTTGAGTAGCAATTTCAGATTGTAAACCACTATAATTTTTGAATAATTCAGATTTAACTAAATTATAATTTTCATCTGTTTTTCTAGATACAGTAGCACCTAAAATTAAACATAAAACACCTAAAGAACCAACAATACCAACAGCATGTTTCCAGTTATATTTATTTTTATTTCCTAATAAGAAATGATCAATAACAGGAA
Source organism: Candidatus Pelethenecus sp. (assembly GCA_045121295.1). Lineage (GTDB taxonomy): Bacteria > Bacillota_I > Bacilli_A > Acholeplasmatales > Anaeroplasmataceae > Pelethenecus. The sequence continues at coordinate 44,769 of JBGVFV010000003.1, read as the reverse complement.
CAAACATATTAGCAATTAAAATTGAGAACGCAACACCTTCAGGGTATGCACCTGCATATCTAATTAATGCAGTTAATGAACCTACAACAACACCATAAATAATTCTACCAATTTTAGTAGTAGGGCTTGTCACAGGATCAGTTACCATATATACGGCACCGAATAATAAACCACCAGATAATAATTCATATCCAAATAATTGTAAAGGTTTAATAGAAGCAAATACTGTTGAGTTTGCAGCTACTATACTTACTACTAAAGTTATAACAGCAAATGAACCAATCATTGATACACATGGTCTAAAATCAGCTGAACGTCTAGCAAATAAATAACCAGCACCAACTAAAATTAATAAAGCACTAACTTCACCCATTGAACCTGGCACTTTACCTAAAAATAAATCTAAAATACTATAACTACTTATAGCATTATTAATATTTAACAATCCTTCAGATAACATTCCTAATGGAGTACCACCAGTAAATACATCGACACCCGGATAAACTAATTGACTACCGAAGCATATACCAACGAATACTCTACCTACTGCAGCAGGGTTAAATATATTACTACCTAAACCACCAAATAGCATTTTACCAATAATCATACCAACAGCTGAACCAACTAATACTACATACCAGTTAGTACCAGCAGGTAAAATCATTGCGTAAATGATACCACTAATTGCAGGAGCTAAAATATTATTGATTGTATATTTAGCATATAATTTTTTGAAGCCTTCCTTAGAAAATAATTCTTTAATTTTCATTCCTTCTGGCCACTTCGTTATCATTGTACATAATAACTCGAAGAAAACCATAGAGAATAATGAAATAAGAATCACACTAACAGCTTTCATTCCATTTTGAATAATCGCAAAAACAACAACTGGTAATAATGCAATTAATACATCTATCATCATTCTTGCGACATTCGCTTTTTTACGGATATACGGACTTGTTTCTCTAACTAATTTCATTTTATTTCACCAGTCTCTTTCCTTGACGAATAATGTTCATCAATTGAATTTTTGAAGTACATGAGTATGTACATAAACCACATTCAATACAACTCTTAATATTTAATTTCTTTAATGTATCTACATCTTTATTTTTAGTTGCATTCATAATTTGAACAGGTTGTAAACCTACTGGACATGAATATACACAAGAAGCACATCTTACGCATGGTTCTTCTACTAATGGCTTATGATTTAAGATAATAGCACTTGTAACTGTTTTAGAAATAACAGCGTCATCTCTAAGTAAGTTAGCACCCATCATAGGACCACCTAAAATAAATACCTTGTCAGAATCATCTACATAACCATCACAAACTTTTACTAATTCTTGTAAAGATGTACCTACTCTAACACGAATGTTTTGTGGGAATTTAATACCATCACCAGTCATTGTAAAGTTTCTCTTAACAACTGGCATATTATATCTAATAGCTTTATATAAACCAACAATAGTAGAAACGTTAAAATTCATAATACCTAATTTAGATGGTAATACACCACTAGGTACTTTTACGCCTAAAGCTGATTTAATCATTTCGATTTCCCAACCTTGAGGATAATAGTTTCCTACTTTAACAACTTCAATATTTTTTAATCCATGTCTATTAATTACAGCAGTTAAAACTTCTTCAAGATCTGTATATTTCTTTTTAATAGCAATAATAGCTTTTTCTGCTTTAAAAGCTTGTAAAGCATATGTAATACCAGTAACAACACGATGAGTAAATTCCATAACTAAACTGTAGTCAGCAGATAGATATGGTTCACATTCTATAGCGTTAATACAAATAGTATGAATAGGATCTGTTGTTTGGAATTTAATATATGTAGGGAATGAACTTCCTCCTAACCCTACTAAAGCACAATCTTTAACAATTTGACACATATCTTCTCTTGTTAAAGCTGCAATTTCTTCAGGAGTTCTTTCACGAACTGTTTCAAAATTAGTATCTTGGAAATCATTCTTAATTTGAATGAAATCAACAAGCTTACCACTACGGTGGAACTTCTTAACAATACCTACAACCTCACCACTTACAGTAGAATGAATGTTTTGTTCAAAGAAACCACCATTTCTTTTACCAATAACTTGAGCCACTTTAACTTTATCACCAGGTTTAACATAAACCTCAGCAGTAGCACATCTTGCGTTAGTTACAGGTAAATAAACGTATTCAGGATCTACGTATCTTAAAAAAGGTAATGCTTTTGATAAGCCACGTAAATCTGCAATATTTCTCGTCTTAGCAATCATTTTATCAACCTCACTTTTTTAGTTTACCCTTATAAAATATATTATATCATAATATTTTTATAAACAAAAGATATCTATCAATAAAAAAATGCCTCAAAAGTTACAAAAATTAAACTTTTGAAGCGTTCAATATAAAATACTAACATATAAAAATAAAATTAATTAATAAAACAAAATAAGGGATTGTATAAACAACTCCCTTATCTTATGAGCTCATATTGTGTTTTTTTAAAAAAGTAATTTTATTTTTGATCTAAATCAACAAGTTCAAATGAACTTTCACGATTTAAAGCTAAGCATTCTAATTTAACATTTAATGCTTGTTCAAATAATCTTTCAATGTCATCTACATAAACCTTAGTTATTGTAGGGTTAAGATCTGCAATAGTTAATGGAGTAGGAACATTATTAAATCCATAACCTCTTGCCTTTACTAATAATCTTTGTTTACGAGCTTCTGATTCGCATAATAGTGGAATTTGATTTGCTTCACTTAATGCTAACATTTCCTTAGTTTTCCCGCTACCTGGGTTTCCTAAAATTAATTTCATTATAATCGCCTCCTAGATGTATCTTTATTTAATTATAATATATTTCAAATTATTTTTCACTATCTTTTTTTATTTTTTTAATAAATATATATTTAACTTGCATTTAATTTATTAAATGATATAATTTTTTAAGAATAGGAGTGAAAAATATATGAGACCAAATAACAATAATAGAAAAGAAAAAAATGAATATTCATATATTTTTAAAGTTAATAAGAGTGAAGAATTATTATCATTCTTACTAAGTAAAATGAGTACTTCTCGTAATAATGTTAAATCACTATTATCAAATAAACAAGTTTTAGTAAATGGTGTAGTTATTACTCAATTTAATTTCTTATTAGCTAAAGAAGATGAAGTTAAAATTTCTAAAAAACCTAATACAAATGCAATTCAATCTAAATCTGTTAAAAGAAACTCAAGAAAATATTACACAATGGATATTATCTATGAAGATGATGACTTTATCGCAATCAATAAACCAACAGGTTTATTATCAGTAAAAACTGACACAGAATCAACTGATACAGCTTATAATTATGTATTAGAATATTTACAATCTAAAAATAAAATGATTAGACCATTTGTATTACATAGGATTGATAAAGATACTTCTGGTGTTTTAATCTTCACTAAAAATGTAAAGATACATTCTATTTTACGTCTTAATTGGAATGAATATGTTAAAGTAAGAGAATATGCTGCAGTTGTTGAAGGACAGTTAGATCCTAAAGAAGGTCAAATTACTTCATACCTAAAAGAAAATCAATTTAACTTATCTTATTCTACTAAAGATCCTTCTGGTGAATTAGCTATTACAAATTATAAAGTAACTAAAGAAAACCAAGCTTACAGCTTAGTTAAAGTCAATCTTGAAACAGGTAGAAAAAACCAAATTCGCGTTCACATGCAAGATATGGGAAACCCTATAGTTGGTGATGAAAAATATGGTCATACTAAAAACCCATTAAAACGTTTAGGCTTACATCACTCTACTTTAGAACTTATGCATCCATTTACTAAAGAAATCATAAGATTCCATGCACCAATTCCGCATATATTTATGGGTTTATTTAAATAGGAGATTTATATGAAGGTAGTAAAAAACGAAAGATTCGGTCTTGAAAGAGCCTTATATAATTCAAAAAATTTAATCGTTGAAGATTGTAGATTTGAAGGTCCTGAAGATGGCGAATCAGCATTAAAAGAATGCTCTAACATTAAACTTAATAATTGTTACATGGATTTAAGATATCCATTTTGGCATGATAACTTAGTTTCTATAAACAATGTAGAAATGACTAAAAACTGTCGTGCTGCCTTATGGTATTCTAAAGATATTTCAATCACTAATTCTACATTAGGTGGTATTAAAGCCTTAAGAGAATGTAGCGATGTTACAATCTATAATTCATATATTGATTCAGCTGAATTTGGTTGGAAAACTAAAAAATTAACAATCAATAATACTACATTAAGCGGAGAATATGCTTTCTTTGAATGTAAAGATGTATATATTGATAACCTTAATATGACTGGTAAATATTCTTTCCAATATATTAAGAATATGGAAATTCATAATTCCACTTTAAAAACTAAGGATGCATTTTGGCATACTAAAGATGTTACAGTTAAAGACTCTGTTTTAGAAGGTGAATACCTAGCTTGGTATTCAGAAAACTTAACATTAATTAGATGTCACATTAAAGGTACTCAACCCTTATGCTATTGTAAAAATCTAAAATTAATTGACTGTACAATGGAAAATACTGATTTATCTTTTGAACGTAGTGAAGTTGAAGCTAATATTATCGGAAATGTATTATCTATAAAAAACCCAATATCTGGAACTATTACACTAGATTCTGTTAACGAAGTAATCATTGAAGATGAATCATATAAAGGAAACATAATAATTAAAAAATGATGAGATTTTTCTCATCATTTTTTCTTTATCTAAAACTTATTTTATATTTTATTAAGAAACTATTTAGGATATTACTAATAATTACTAAGTTATTAATTTCTCCAACTTGCCATACTCGTTTATCATCAAGTACTTCATATGAAATAAAACCAAATGGTTCATCATTTTCATTTTTCATTAATACTTGAATGAAAGAACTAACACCGGCATCTAAATATATTTTTCCTATAATTTCATCTTTAATCTTTAACGCATGAACATCATTCATAATAAATGAATTATTAAATGTAAATAATCTAAAATATTTTTTACTATCCAAGTTCATGTAATGTGGTTTAGGGTCAATAGTTGGCTTTGATTCGCATACTATATGTGCATCATGGAATCCGGTAATAACTATTCTATCAAGATTAAAATATCTAGTAATTCTTTCGGAAATATCAACAATTCCATGAACATCTAAATCATCTTTCAATAAATCATTAACTAAACCATGAATGAATTGTGAAACTGATCCAGTTGCGTATGATACTTTTTGTAAAACTGCTTCATTATATCTAACATTTCCATGTAGAGTTGGATCATAGATGATATGGCAGTCTCTACCTTTTGTTTTCCCACGATATAAAGCCTTATCACAACATTCATATAATTCATCAAACGTTTTTCCATCCTTTGGATACTGTGAAATACCTATAGTTGAAGTTATAGGATATGCTTCTTTATTAATGACAATTCTACCCAATAAATATCTAATCAATCTAGCATAATTTTTGATAGATTCTCTATCTAAATCATCTTCAATAAATATTGCAAATTCATCTCCACCAAGTCTACCAACTTTAGCTTTTTCAGAAATTGTTTTTAATGCATCACTAACTTCTTTAATTACTTCATCTCCAAATAAATGACCATAATTATCATTTATGTTTTTAAAAAAGTCAATATCTATCATAAATAAGGTGGCTGCAGATATTTGATTATTTTCAATTTGATGTTCAATATATGTTTTAAAAGCCACTTTATGCAATAAACCTGTAAGAGGATCTTCTTGATTTAAAGTAACGTCATCTTTATATGCATTAAATGCTTTATCACAAGAAAAAATATGAATTATTTCTTTATTGTCAATTATCTTATATTCTAAACTATACCATTTCTTTTTAATTGTAATGTTTACATTCTTACTTTTATTCTTTTTAAATAAATATGAAAGAATTTTATTTTTATCTTCCTGAGATAATTCTGGAAACAATTCATGTACAAATCCTTCATACGAAATAGGGAAAATGTCCTCTTTTTTAGGATACATATCTTTAACAACACATTCCATACTATTCACTAAAATGAATACATCATTGAAACCATATAATAAATCATCAATATTCATTTAAATCACCTACAATCTAAACTACTTTACAAAAAATTAAATTTAAAAATAATACAATAAAAATATTTCAAAATTAAACGCCACTATAAGCACTGAATCCACCATCAACAGGTAAAACAACACCATTAATGAATGAAGCTTGTTCCTTATTAGTTAAGAATAAAGTAGCACCTATTAATTCTTCAGCTTCACCAAATCTATTCATTGGTGTATTACGTAAAATCTTTTCAGTTCTTGCAGTTGGTGTACCATCTTCATTAAATAATAATTTTTCATTTTGAATTGTAACGAAGAAACCTGGAGCTATTGCATTACATCTAATATTAGTATGAGCGAAATGAACTGCTAACCATTTTGTAAAGTTAGAAATTGCAGCCTTTGCACCACTATATGCAGGAATCTTAGTTAAAGGAGTAAATGAATTCATTGATGAAATGTTAAGAATACTTGCATCTTCTTTTTCTAACATATCAACAGCGAATACTTGGCTAGGTAATAATGTACCCATATAATTTAAATTAAATACAAATTCAACGCCACTTTGATCTAAATCAAAGAATGTTTTCATTTGGCCAACATCTTCTTTATGGAAGAATTCATTATCAGTATTAGCTCTAGCATTGTTGCCACCAGCACCATTGATTAAGATATCACATGTACCAAAATCAGCTAAAATTTGTTGATGTGCTTCTTCAATAGATTCTTTAACTAATACATTACATTTATAACCTTTTGCAATATATCCTAAATCTGTAATTTCTTTAGCCTTAGCTTCTGCAGCTTCTAAATTTAAGTCTAGTAATGCTACTTTAGCACCTTGTTCAGCATAAGCTTTAGCGATTACACTACATAATACACCACCAGCACCAGTAACTACTACAACTTTACCGTTATAATAACTCATTTTTATTTTGCCTCCTTGATTTTGTCAAGCATATCCCATACACCTAACATATACATAATACCTAATGCTCTATCATATAAACCATATCCTGGACGTACATTTCCTGGTTTTTCATCCCATAAATGACGGCCATGGTCTGGACGAATATAACCATCAAATCCACAATCATGATATGCTTTTAAAATGTCTAAAATACCAGTATCGCCATCACAATCACGATGTGATGCTTCACTAAAGTCTCCATTTTCGAAATGTTTAACATTTCTTATATGAGCGAATGCGATACGATCACAATGCTTTCTTACAATTTCTGCAACATTATTTTCAGGATTAGCGTTTAATGAGCCTGAACATAATGTTAAACAGTTATTTGGATGATCAACAAGTTTTAAGAATTTTTCAACACTTGCAGCATCTACTAATAATCTTGGTAATCCAAAGATATCCCATGGTGGATCATCCGGATGAATGGCCATTCTTATTCCACAATCATAACAAGTTGGCATGATTGCTTCTAAGAAATACTTAAGATTATCCCATAATTTTTCATGAGTAATGCCTTCATAAGCTTTAAATAATTCATCTAATTTAGCCATTCTTTCTGGTTCCCATCCTGGGAATGACATATTATATTTTTCAGTAAAATCTAAAATATAATTTGCCATTGCGTTATAATCATCTTGAATCATACCTTTTTCATAGAATAAAGCGGTAGACCCATCACCTACTTCATGGAAAAGATTACTTCTAGTCCAGTCAAAAATAGGCATGAAGTTATAACAAATAACCTTAACGCCAAATTTAGATAAGTTTCTAATAGTTTGTTTATAGTTTTCAATATATTGATCTCTTGTTGGTAAACCAATTTTAATATCATCATGGACATTAACTGATTCAACAACATCAATATTAAAACCATATTTATCAGCTTGAGCTTTTACTTCAGCGATTTCATGTTCTTCCCATACTTCGCCCGGCATTTTATGATGTAAAGCCCATACAATTCCTTCTACACCAGGAATTTGTTTGATATCAGAAAGTTTAATTTTATCATTATTCTCTCCATACCATCTGAAAGTCATCTTCATATATTACACCTGCTTTCTATTTTAGTTGTATTAACTTTTTAGATAATACTTTTCATCTTAATATTATTATATAATATTTTATTAAGTAAATAAATTCTTTTTTATGTGTAAAATGTTGCAAATCCTGCTAACTTTTTAATTTTTAGTAATTTTTTAATAATGAAAAATAAAAAACTCTTTAAAACAGTAAATTAAAACCGTTTTAAAGAGTATTTAATTCTAATGATTATTTTTACTTAAAAATCACTATACTACCTAGGCTTAATAGATATTCATTACTTCTTAATACATTAGAATGACATTCTATTCTTGATAAATAATTACAATTATAAAACGCATCTACACCTAAAGTATATAAAGTATTTGGTAATACTATCTCACTAATTACAGTACCTGTAAAGGCAAATGATCCAATTGTCACTGTATTATTCAAAGTAACCTTAGATAAAGATGAACAATCATAGAAAGCTCCACCATAAATATCTTTAGCATTTAAAACAACACTTTCTAATGACTTACAATCCATAAATGCATTTCTTTCAATAACTGCTATATTAGATAAATCTATATCAGAAAGATTAACACAATTACTGAAGGCTAACCTTTCAATTATAGTGATGTTTTTACCCATTTTTATAGTTTCTAATTTTGTTTTATCCATAAATGCTTTTTCATCTATATATACAACTTTTTTTCCATCAATTTCATCTAATATATCATAACTTTTTGAATTACCATATGCTTTATTTACATAATAACAATCTTCTTTTTTATCATAATTATAATCTATCCTAGGAATAGAAAAGAAACAGATTAAACCAATAGTAATTGCTAGTACAATACCACCAAGTACCATCCATATTATTTTATCTTTTTTGCTCATTTAATCACCTATTGTTTGTTTTTATATTGTATCTCATATAGATTATAATATAATCCTTTTTGAGATAATAATTGTTGATGATTACCCATCTCAACAATTCTACCCTTATGTAACACAATTATATTATCTGCATGTTGGATAGTAGATAATCTATGGGCAACAATTAACATCGTACTTACATTCATCATTTTTTCTAATGAATCTTGAATTAGTACTTCTGTTTCAGTATCAATATTAGCTGTAGCTTCATCTAAAATCATAATATTAGGTTTATGTAAAATAGTTCTAGCAAAGCTTAATAACTGACGTTGTCCAGCAGAGAAGTTACCACCTCTTTCTAGTACTTCATATTCATAACCTTTATCTAATTTTTCAATAAATTTAGAAGCATTAACATAACGGCATGCATCAATTACTTCTTCATTAGTAAATGAATCATCTCTCATTGTAATATTAGATTTTATAGTACCACTAAATAAGAATACATCTTGTAACATTTGTCCAATATTACGTCTAAGTGATTCAATCTTAATCTTCTTAACATCAATACCATCAATCTTAATAGTACCTTTTTGAATATCATAATTTCTTACTATTAACCCTAAAATAGTAGTTTTACCGGCACCAGTAGCTCCAACAAAAGCCACTGTTTGTTTAGGTTCAATAGTAAAACTTACATCTTTTAAAATCCAGTTTTCATCATTATATGCAAACCATACATGTTCAAACTCAATTCTACCTTCAAAATGATCAATCTCAATTGCATCTTCATCATCTAATATAATGTCTTCTTTATCTAATATTTCAAATATTCTTTCACTTGAAGCGAAAGCTGATTGAAGCTGATTGAATTGGTCTGCTAATTGTTGAATAGGATTAAAGAATCTGCCATTATATTGATAGAATTTAATTAAATTCTTTGATTCTAATGTACCAGCTAAAACAAAATGGAAACCATTATATAAAATAATGATATGACTTAATACATAAATAACATAAATTGTTGGTCTAAAAATACCAAATATTAATATTTCTTTAATACTATTTTTTCTTAATTCTTTATTACGTTGTCTAAATTCATCTAATTTCTTATCTTCTTGATTGAAAATTTGAGTTATTTTCATACCACTTAAATTTTCAGATAAGAACGCATTAACATTACTAACACTACCTCTAACTTTACGATATTGTTTTCTAGATACTTTGTTAAATACAATTGAAATAACTACTAATACCGGAACAATACATAAAATATATAATGTTAATTTAGGCGAAATAATAAACATCGCAACTAACACAAATACGATAGTTAAAATATGTTTAATTAAATTAATAATAACATTCGTAAATAACTCATTAACCATATTTACATCAGATGTTACACGTGTAACCAACTTACCTACAGGTGTTGAGTTAATTTGGCTAATTGCCATATTTTCAATCTTAAGGAAAACATCACGGCGAATATTTAATACAATCTTTTGACCAGCTTTTTGTAATAACATTGTGTTAAAATAACCTAATACAGCTGATACAACTAAAACTATCATATATAAAACAAACATTCTAATAGCTGCATTAATCTTTTCATCACCACTAATGTCTACATTTTCTAAAATACCGATTAATTCACCATTTAAATAAGCAGGCAATAAATCTACAACAACTAATAATGCAGTAATTGCTAAAGATATAACAAAATACCAAATAACCTTAACAGCATATTTCATCAAACGACCAAATACTACACTATCTTTATAAGTTCTAATATTTTTATTATCATCAAATTTTTGCATACTATTCACCTCCATTAATTTCACTTTCTAATGATTGAAGGCGAACCATTTCATTATATAATTCGCATCTACTTAATAACTCTTGATGAGTACCTAAATCAACAACCTTGCCTTCATCCATAACAACAATTAAATCTAATGTTTGAACTGTCGAAATACGATGTGCAATCATAATAGTAGTTTTACCTTTTCTTAAACTTCTTAAGTTAGATAAAATAGTTTCTTCTGTCTTAGTATCAACTGCAGATACTGAATCATCAAATATTAATATTGGAGGATTCTTAACTAATGCACGTGCAATACTTACCCTTTGTTTTTGTCCACCAGATAATGTTACACCACGTTCACCTAATATTGTTTGATATTGTTCTTTAAACTCAATAATATTTTGATGAACATCAGCAAGCTTAGCTGCTGATTCAACTGAATCATAATCAATGTCATCATATGCAAATGCAATATTTGCAGCAATAGTATCACTAAATAAGAAATTATCTTGTGGCACATAACCAATTGCTTCTCTTACCTTTTTGTAAGGTATGCGCATAATATCATTTCCATCAATTAATATTTGATTTTCTTCTAAATTATATGTTCTTAACAATAAATCAACAATAGTTGTTTTACCACAGCCTGTACGACCAATTATACCAACCATAGTACCTTCTGGAATAGTAAATGTTATATTAGAAAGTACATCATTAGAACCATCAGGATATTTGAAATTTAATCCATTAAATGTAATTTCACCCTTAATATCTTCTACTTCAATAATTTCTTCATCTACTATATCAATTTTTTCATCCATAAAATCATCAATACGTTTAAGTGAAGCCTTAGCTTGTGCACGCATATTAATAAGTGAAGCCAACGCCATAAATGGCCAAATAACATGATCAAAATATCCAATAAATTCCCACATCATACCTACAGTAAATTTTTGACCCATGAAACCATTAACAACAAAATATGCACATCCTGCAAATAATATTGCAAATATAGAAGAAATGGCACCACCTATACAAACATTTAAAATAGTTGAGTATTTTACATGATGAAGTGTTTTAGTTCTATTATTTTCATTAATCTTATCAAAATGCTTAACCTCATGTACTTCCTTAACAAACGCCTTTACTACACTAATACCACTAAAGTTTTCTTGAGTAAAATCACTTAATTCTTCATAAGCTTCTTGTCTTTCTTTAAACTTTTGTTTAATTACTCTACTTACAATACCACTTATTGCTGCAACAAAAATCATAGGAATAATACTAAATAAACTTAAAATCCAGTTAAGTTTAATCATATTAAATAACGCAAAACCACCTAAGAATATCGCATCAATAGCCATTACTGTACCCATACCAAATGTTTGTTTAATAACTTGTAAATCATTAGTAAATAAAGCCATTAACGCACCTGTTTTATGACGTTTATAATATGCATTAGATAATCTTAATGATTTTTGGAACATTTCATCTCTAATATCTGCTTCAATTCTAGCAGCAACTCCAAAAATACAGTATCTCCATGCAAATCTACCAATAAACATAATTCCAGCTATACAAGCTAATTGAATCATTAAATTCTTTATTTGTTCTGGATTATTAAATAACGAATTAGGATCATCTTTTGCAGCATCACCTATTCCATCTAATATAACACCACAAATTTTAGGTATTTTTAATTGAACCCAGTTTATTACGACTAAGGCTACTAAACCAAAAAAGAAAAATAAAAAATATTTTAAATAATACTTATTAACATTCTTTCCAAATAGCATATCAGTCACTCTCCTTTACTAACTTTTCCATATCAAATGGTAACTTTTTAATAATATTAACTCTTTCACATGTTATAGGATGTATAAAATCTAATTCATGTGAATGTAACATAAATCTTTTGTATGATAGATCTTTTGCACCATATAACTCATCCCCTAATAATGGATGTCCAATACTTGCCATATGAACTCTTATTTGATGAGTTCTTCCTGTTTCAAGAATAACTCTAACTAAACTGAACTTTTTAAATTCTTTTAATACCTCATAATGAGTTATCGCAGCTTGTCCTGTATTAGATATTCGTCTTCTTTGCTTATGATGACGATCCATTCCAATAGGTGCATTTATAGTACCTTTTTTATTTTTTATCTTCCCTTCAACTAAACATAAATAATATCTTTTAAGTTCATGAGTGGATATTAATTTATCTATCTTAGCTTTAGTTAAACTATCCTTAACAAATATCAATAATCCTGTTGTATCTATATCTAATCTATGTGCATATTTTATAGATAAATCAAGATCATTATTTTGATAATAATTACTAACTATATTTACCATAGTTCCATTCTTACTCTTATCATCAGGATGGACAAGAATATTAGATGGTTTATTAACTATTAATAAATAATCATCTTCATATACTATATCTAATTTCTTTTTATCAGGTACAAAATCCCTTTGTTCGTTATATTCTATTTCTAATAAATCATTTTCTTTTAATACATAATTTCGATTCTTAAATTCACCATTAACATTTAATAACTTATCATTAAATATATTATGTATTTTAGGCTTACCAAGATTAAACTCATTAAATAATTGAATCAAGCTTAATCCAACATATTCCTTATCAATCACATATTTAAATTTCATAAACTTGATTCACCTACTTTCTTAATCTTCTAATTTTCTTTCTCTTGCAGAATATACACATCCACAATAATCTTGACGGTATAATCCATATTCTTTAGATAACTCTATACTATGCTTATATCCTTCTTCTTTTTTAAAATCTGAATATAAATATTTAATATTATATTTAGACTCTAACATACTACCTATCTCATTAATCCATTTACTATTCTTATGTGGAGAAATTGATAATGTAGTAGTAAAGTAATCATAACCTTGTTCCTTAGCCTTAATTACTGTTTTTTCTAATCTAAATTTATAACATTCATAACAACGAATACTTCTTTCGCCTAAGTTTTCTTTACCTTTAATCGCATTTACAAAGTCTTCATAATTATAATCATCAAAAACAACCTTTATATTAGGATTAATACATTTACAAAATCTAATCTCTTCTTCTAATCTTTTTTGATATTCTTCAAATGGATAAATATTATCATTAGAATAAAATATCGTTATATCAAAATACTTATCAAGTAATGTAATAACATGACTAGAACAAGGTGCACAACAACTATGTAATAATAATTTAGGACGACTATCTAATTCACTTAAAAATACCTTAAATTCCTTATAACTATTTATCATATTTTTTCTACACTTTCTAAAATATCTTCATATTTTGTATCTAACACATTAAAGAATATTTCTAATTGTTCTTTACTAAATTTAGCATAAGCATCATTTTCGGCCTTAACAATAGGTAATATCTTTTCATTTAAAAATTTATTACCTTTATCAGTCAAAGTTAATTCTTTAGAAGCCTTACCATCAATAGTCTTAATCATTAATAAATCATCTTTAATTAAATTTGTAATAGCAGAGTTAATTGTTTGTTTAGGAGCGCCTAAATAATTAACTAATAACTTTTGTGTAAAAGTATCACCATATTCACATATATTATGGAATATCCAAAATACCGTATCTGAAATTCCTAATTTAACCGCAATATCATGATATAACTTATCAAATTTTTTATAAATAATATTGTATCTTTTACTTTCTTCACAAATATTAAACATAAGGTACCTCCTTATAAAATAGTCCGAATTCGGACATTTCTTATATTATAATACAATACATATTTTAATTCAAGATTAAAAATGTATTAAAATAAAAACCATTATATTAATAATTTTTATGTAAAAGAAAAAGAAGAATTTAACTTCTTCTAATTCAATTATTATAATTCTATATTATTGTTTACAAAAACTTTTAATAGCTTCACAAATATAATTTGCAGTGCCTTCGGCATGCTTATTTATATTAGCTTTAAATCTTTCATCACAAACATACATATTACCTAATTCTAATAAGATATCATTTGTACATGTATAGTAATTATTATTTATATGATTTTGTAATTTCTTCACTAATTCAATAACTTCATCACTATTAGATTTAAAACCATTATTCATACATATAGAAAATTCTTCTATAATGTTATTCATAACATCATTCACATTATTCCATTTCTCTTTTGAATAATTTATAGTTTTTTCTTGATACTCTTTGTAAGCTTTTGTATTTTGCCATTTTTCTTTAACTTCTTTATCAAACGATTTCATAAAAAACACCCAACTATACAATATCATTATCTTTCATAAAATTATCTAGATAAATAAAATATCTAATGAATTCATCTATCGCAGACATTAAACTATAATCATATTTGAAACTTTTAAATATATAATTATCTTTTAATGAAATATCATAATGGTAATTATTATCTTTATCATTAAATAAATCTATATAATGTTTTGTATCATTACTGAATTCAACAAATGTATTACCATCATCAGTAATATAATATCCATCATCCATAGGATGAATATATAATACTAATCTTTGATAATTGAAATATAACACAACAGGTAGTTCTATAGTAAAATACTCTTTGTTATTAATACTTTCCCATTTACATATATTTAATTGTTTTTCTAATTTTAAGCTTATTTCATCTTTAGTATATAAAGCCATTAATAACACCACCTATCACTTATAATATTATGACGTTTATACTTAATTATATATAGTGTCTAAATAATTCAATATATTCTTTAATGTTCTCTAACTCTAAAAAGTTTTTAGTTCTAGCTGGAACATCATCTAAATCATATATTTTAGCATTATTTAAAGATAACAAAAAAGGAGAATGTGTAGATATAATAAACTGACAATTAAAAAATCTAACAGATTCTTCAATAAACTGTTTTAACTTTATTTGATTAGATGGAGATAAACTATTTTCTGGTTCATCTAATATATAAATACTATTTTCTTTAATCTCCCTATGAAAGAAAGATAAAGCAGTTTCACCATTAGATTGACTTATAATATTGTTATTACCTAAATTAGTTCTTATGTATTTTGATATAGTTTCTTTATTAGCTTTATTCTTCTTTTTTAAAGCTTCTAAATCATTATAAAAATTACTACTATCAGTATATTTATAATTCATGTATTCTAATGCTAGTTCATCTTTTTTACGATTAACATTATTATTAATAGCTTGAACATCCAACAAAAAATCAAATATATCATTAGATGAAATAAACTTAATTTCATCTGGAATATTAAATTCACTAATATCTGCTGATTCTAATGAATCTACATACATTTCAAAGTATCTCCCAAATTCTATATCAGACTTTCTTTTAGCTTTTATCTTTTCTGATATAATGTTTAAAAGGGTAGTTTTTCCACTACCATTATTTCCATAAAAAATAGTAATGTTATCAAATGATATATCAGTTAATTCTTTATCTGGAAATATCTTAAATGGATATATATTGTTATATATATTCTTCTTTTCTCCACCAACTAGTAAACGCCATTCTCGATCTTCATCTAATAGTCTAAAATTTCTTAAATATATCACTTAATCACCACCAATTTTTTAAACGATTTTTATCGCCGTTAAAAGTCCATCAAGTGCGGCACTTGTTATACCACCAGCATAACCAGCACCTTCACCGATAGGATATATCCCCTTATAGCTTGATTCTTTAGTTTCCTTATCACGTAATATTCTAACTGGTGATGAACTACGTGATTCAATACCAATCATTACAGCATCATCATTATTAAAGCCTTTAAGTTTCTTATCAAATTCTACTATACCTTCTTTAAGACCTTCAACAACAAAATCAGGCAGACATTGTTTAAGATCTGTAAAACATATTCCATGAGGATATGTTGTTTTTACTGAACGTAAAGAACTAGCTATTTCATCATTTAAAAATTCCTTAACCAAATTACCGGGAGCCTTATAATCACCACTAATTTCATAGGCTAATCTTTCATACTTTTCTTGATAAGCAATACCATCCATAGGATAAAAACCAAAATCAGTTGGTCTTACATCTACAAGTAACGCACTATTAGAATTAAATCCCTCACGTGCTTGATTACTCATACCATTTGTAACAATAGTATGTTCATCTGATGTAGATGCCATAACATATCCACCAGGACACATACAGAATGTATAAACACCTCTACCGCTTTCTGTGTGATGGGCAAGCTTATAATAAGCTCTAGGTAAATATGTATGGAAATCACCATATTGAGCTTTATCAATATCAACTGATGGATGTTCTATTCTTACACCCATAGAAAAAGCCTTAGCTTCCATAGATAAACCCATATTATGATATAAATGACGAATAGTGTCTTTGGCACTATGACCTATACCTAATAATATATGATTAGTCATAAAGCTATGACTATCAGTAATAGCCTCTAAACAGTCATTATGTTTTTTAACATCCTTAAACAATGTGTTAAAATAAAATTCTCCACCTAAAGATTCTATTTCACATCTAATATTTTTAACGACTTCTCTTAAAACATCAGTCCCAACATGTGGCATACTTTCATATACAATATTTTCGTTCGCCCCATGTTTATATAACTCATAAATAATAAAATTTATTAATGGATTTTTGACATTAGTAGTTAATTTGCCATCACTAAACGTTCCAGCACCACCTTCACCAAATTGAATATTAGAATTAATATTTAATGTTTTATTATTAATAAAATCATTTACTTCTTTAACTCTTTCATCAATTTTAGAACCACGTTCAATAATAATAGGATTAGCCTTACATCTAGCTAAATAAAGACTAGCAAACATCCCTGCAGGACCAAAACCAACAACCACAGGTCTATATGGATGAGTCCATACTGGATACTCCATAGGAACATTTTTATCAACATAATCTTTTATATCTTTATGTTTAATAGCATTATTACTTTCTATTAATAATTTATAAACCAAATAAACTTCTGTCTTTTTTCTAGCATCAATAGATTTATTAATAATCTTATAGTTAAAGTCACCTTTAATATTATATTTATTCTTAATTAAAATTTTAAGATCAGTTTGATTAGATGCTAAAACTTTAAAATTATCTATTTGATATTGCATAATACATCACCTATCTTTAAAGCACAACTAAATGCAAACATCAAATTATAACCACCACAAACACCATCAATATCTAAAACTTCTCCACCAACAAAGATATTAGGATGGTTCTTTAATCTTAAGTCCTTATCAATGTTATCTAAAGTAATACCACCACTTACAACTTGAGCGAACTCATAATCATAAACACCAGTAATCTTAAACTTGAAATCTTTAATTAATTTATTAATTTCAGAAACACTATAATTATTTAAATAATCAACTAATTTAGGATTAAATAAACCTACTAATTGTTTCTTATCAAAAATAGTAATATCTAAATCAGGGATTAAATCTAATGAAATGTAACAGTTAGATTTATCAGATAATCTTGCATAACGACTAGATAAATTCATAATACAAATACCAGATATACCATCAGCCTTAATAATAGCTTCTCCAGCTTCACTATATAAAACTCTATCATCTTTAATTAGCTTAGCATTACATTTAACTCTAACACCATTTAGTTTATTAAAATTACTTTCTAATTTAAATCCTACTAATGAAGGATAATCTTCCTTCATACTAAGATTTAAATAACTTAAATAACTATTAAAGCCATCTTGTTTTTTCTTAATAAATGATGCCTTAGAACCTGTGCATATTACTAAATAATCAAAAGGCCCTCTAACATCATTCAAATAATATTTACCATTAATTTGACTAATACTATTAATAGGGAAGTTTTCTACTATATTCTTAGGATTAGGCATTAAACAGTTTAAAACAGATTGACTAGATTCACTATATGGATAAATTCTACCTTCTTCATCAGTCTTTGTTACTAATCCTATTTCATGAAAGAATATCATTAATTGTTTATGATAATCTTTAACTAATTCATAACCAAAAGAATCGTTATAACAATCATTATAAACATTAATATTACCAATATTAGCTTTACCATTACCACTAGCTAAAATCTTACGTCCAACTAATGATCTTTCAAATAGCTCATATGAAATTTTTTTAACATCTAGTATTTTAGCTAAGGCTAATCCTAAAGCTCCTCCACCAATAATACCTATTTTCATACTATCACTCCTTTGGTACAGTAATTATTTTTTTATTGTTTGGCTTATATATCGCAACAATCCAACAATCTAATAAATCTACTAATAGACTATATTTATAAAGATCTATTAATGGTTCATTTATTTTATTATTTTCTATTAAATCTCTTAAGATATTATTCTTAATAGATTTATCCATTGACTGGTTCCACCAAGCCTTAGGTCTTAAATTATAATAAGATAAATAATCTATAATTAAAGATTTATGTACCTTATCATAATAAGGTTTACTAATCAAGAAATCATCTATTGTTTTAAATAAATTCTCTAATCCTGGTTGCTTCATAACATTACCAAGGTCATGAAAGAAATTAAAATGATTAGGCTCATTATCTAAAATAATATTCATACTATTTACCATATAACCAGTATTATAATACTTTTCAAATGCATCTTCTGTTATATGGATTTCTTTTATATCTTTTACACTTAAAAAATCATTACTAATAACTTCATATGGGGCTTTATCCATCCATATATAGTTATACTTACTAGCTTCATTTTTTAGTCTTGTACCATGTAATAACTTTAAGAATCCTAATTGTAATTCCTTTGGTCTTAACGCAATTACATCATTAAAAGTTTTAGAGAAAGTTATATAATCTTCATAAGGAAGTCCAGCTATTAAATCTAAATGTAAATCAATAATACCAGCATCTTGAATCTTTTTAATATTATTAAATAGCTTTTCATTATTTTGAATTCTACCAACACTTAAATTAGTTTCAATGTTTGTAGATTGAATACCTATTTCAAATCTAAATAAATTCTTTGGAGCTTTTTCATTAATATAATCAATAATTGATGGATCTAATAAATCACCAGTAATTTCAAATTGGAATGAATTATTAGGATTATGATGTTCAATAATAAAATCTATTAAATCTATAAAATGCTTCTTGTTTGCGTTAAATGTACGGTCTAAGAATTTAAACACTCTAGCTTTTCTTTCTAATAAAATAAGTATTTGATTTTTAATTTCTTCAATATCAAAAAATCTTACCTTATTGTCAAGTGAAGCCATACAATAGCCACAACGATATGGACAACCTCTAGATGTTTCTATATAAATAAGCTTATTTTCTACATCATCTAATAAATCATAAGCCATTTTAGATTTATTTAGATCTACTAATTTATTAAAAGTAAATCCACCTTTATAATATAGATTAGGTATATTAGTAAGCTCACATTTATTATCTAAATGACTTAATAACATATGATAAGCTTCTTCACCTTCATCTTTAATTACATAATCGCATAAATCGTTTTCTAAATAATATAACGCATTATAACTAACTTCAGGTCCACCTAATATAACAACAATATCATCATTCTTAAGTTTATATAATAATTCTTTAATGAATTCAATATTCCATATATAACAAGAAAAACCTACTGTATCATATTTATTTTGAAGAATATAATTATAGATATTATCTATATTATCTTTAATAGTAAATTCTTTTATATCTACATCATATGAAGTATTCTTTTTTAATAATCTAATAGCTAAATTTGGATGAATATATTTAGCATTTATTCCAATTAATAGTGACTTCATAGAATTCAACTCCATTCTATAATATTTTATCATTTTTATAACATATTATAAAGATTTATTTTTTTATAAAAATAAATACACACGAGTTTATAATAAATGGTCAATGAACGTAAAAAAGATAAAATAAAACTTTTTAAAAATAGTTGATTATTAATTAATATTGTAGTATAATCTCAAAGGATTTAGCCTGGTGATGATGGCAAAGTGGACACACCTGTTCCCATCCCGAACACAGAAGTTAAGCACTTTAACGCCGATGGTAGTACTATGTGCGAGAGTAGGAAGTTGCCAGACTATATGTTTAGAAGATACTTTTGTATCTTCTTTTTTTTATTTAAAAAAGACTCTAGCATAAGCTAGAGCCATAAATCTTAAAATAATGTCATATCTTTATCTGTTGATACTTCATCAGTATTAGTATAAACTAATTCTTCTTTATTTCTTTTAGTATTAATATAATCTATTAATTTTTGATTTTTATCTTCTGAAGGCATTTGGTCTAATGCAGATAATATACCTCTAATTTTATATGTTTTATTATTATATTTTACTATAATTACACCAAACTTATCTAATTCAATTGACTCTATTTTATCATACATGAATTCATGTTTAACTACTTTATAATCAATGAATTTATCATCATATACAACTATTCTCATTGTATTTAAACAATAACTTAAGAAACCTAATATACCTACAATTAAAATAAATACTAATAATCTTCCTACACTAAATTCTTTTATTAAATACGGAATAAATATAAACAATAATAATACTAATAATATAGAAAATATTCTATATAGTAAATGACAACACATAAATGTTTTTTTCATGTTATACACCTATTTTAAATCTTTCTTTCTAAATATCATTATACCTAAAAATGTAATTAAACCACTATATACTATTGTATCTATAATAATAAAGATTATATCGCTATTAGTATAACTTTCAGCTATACCAATAACATTGCCTAAATAATAAAATACATTTATATTACATAATGTTTCAAATAATCCTATTAATACTTTATTACCATCCATAGTTTCTATAGCTGTAAATGCCATATTAAATATTGTCGCTAATATTGTAAGTAAAAATACTATACCAAAATATAAAACAATTGCTATACCTACATTCTTTAATTTTGTACATAAGAACACAATTAAAGCTGTTATAAACACATAACATAAAGTTCCAAAAAGAATAGTTAATAATATAAATGGAATATCTTTTATAAAACTAATATTAGGTGAATATTCTAATAATAAACTAGATAAACTAAATTGAATTAATGTATAACCTAATATACAAATTAACATTAATACAGTACTAGATATTAATAATGATAAATAAATACTAATTCTAGATTTACCACTTATTATTTTATTACGTATAGTACCATAAGAAAAATCTTTATATATAACTATACCTAATAACACTGGTAATATTAATCCATAATTACTCATTGGTGAAAAACTTGTCCCAAGTATACTTTTAGATGTAAACATAAAGCCAAACATTTCCATTCCAGCTTGATCATCTAATAACAATATCAACCCTTTATATAATAATGGTGTAGTTACCGCAAACCCTAAACCTATAATAGCCGCTATTAAAAATAGCTTATCTTTAATCATTCTTTTTAAATCTGTTTTTAATAAATCTCTCATACTAACACCTACATTCTTACCATTCTTAGGTAGTATTCCTCAATATTAGTTTCAATTGTATTAATTGATTTAATATTTAATTTATGTTTATTAAATAATTTAAATAATTCATTAAGATTAGTATCTCCATAAACTCTTACACCATTTCCCATTCTTTGAATATTAGATGGTTCTACAAAGTTAATAAGTATTTGTTCTAATTTATCATTATCTTCAGATTTTATAAATAAATAATCTCTACATTCATTTTTAAGTTCTTCATTAGTTATTTCTTTAATCATTTTACCTTTTGAAATAATACCATACTTAGTTGCAATCAATGATAATTCAGTTAAGATATGACTAGAAATTAAGAATGTAATATTGTGTTCTTGATTAAGTTTAACAATTAATTCTCTTATCTCTACTATACCTTGTGGATCTAAACCATTCATTGGTTCATCTAAAATAATAAATTCAGGATCAGCTATTAAAGCCATTGCGATACCTAATCTTTGTCTCATACCTAAAGAAAAGTTACCAGCATGTTTTTTATCGTTAATCAAATACCCTAAACCAACCATTTCTAATACTGAATCAATTTTTGATGAATCTGTTATATTAAGTAAACTTGCTTGTGTAAGAAGATTTTCTTTCGCACTCATATTCTTATATATTGATGGTGTTTCTACAATAGCCCCAACTCTTTTTCTTACACTTAATACATCGCTTGATTTACTGTTAACTCCAAATAATTCAATCTCACCTTCATTTGGAAATATTAAACCAGTTATCAAACGGATGATTGTCGTTTTACCACTACCATTTTCACCAACAAAACCATAAATATCTCCACGATTAATAGACATATTTACTTTATCTAGAACTAATTTTTTATCATATTTTTTACTAACATTTGTGATTTTTAAAATATTGTCCATTATTCTCACTCCTAACTTAAAAATTCTAAAATCTTATTAACTGTAAGATTAATTTGTTTATCACGTGTAATCAAGGCTTTACCATCACCTTTTTGTTCGCCATAACAACCAAAGTATGCATGATTTCCACCATCTATTATATATTCAGTATAATTTGTACCCATATTATTTTTATATTCATTATATTTATCAATATTATGTACATTATCATTATTACCATATATTGACAATACTTCTAAACCTTCTAAATCACTAGTAGAATATCCTGCAAGCATTATTACACCACTTATTTTATCTTTATTATCACCAGCAAAACTAGCACCAATTGCCGCACCTAATGAATGGCCCATAATATACCAATTTTCAATATCATATTCTTCAATTATATCCTCTGCTTTATTCATACCAAATATTGCAAAATTAAGTGGCATTTCTACAAGCACACATAAAATATCATATTTTGCTAAATTAAACATTAATTCAGCATATGCAGTATATTCAACCTTCGCACCTGGATAAAAAACAATACCTACTTTAGCTTCATCAACAGGACTATACACTATATAATCATTAGTTTCTAATACCTTAACTTCATTTGTACTTATTAAATATTCTTCATTTGTATTTGAATAATAATAATTACCAAAATAACATGCAAATACAACTACAACTATTAAAATAAATGAAACAATACTACCTAAAGCTATTATAAGCTTCTTATGTTTCATGAGTATCCCTCCATTTTCTTATATATTTACAATATATATTATACATCTAATTTATAATTATTCAATATAATTCATAAAAATTCATAGACTAAAAACTTTTCAAAATCAAACTAGTTTTAATTACTAGAACATAAAATGCTTTAAATTCATCTAAGGGTTTTTATTAAAAAGTGTTGAGTTTTTTAACACACTTTGTTAAAATATCTAGTGAGGTGTTTAAATTATGAAATCAATTAATAATACATTAGAAAAATGGTTAAATGACTTAGAAAATTTCTCTTTAAAGGATTATGAACGTTTCCCTGATATTGATTTATACATGGATCAATTAATCACTTATTTAGAAAGAGAATTTCAAATATATCAAACTTCTTCTTTAGATAAATTAATCACTCCATCAATGATTAATAATTATGTTAAAGGAGATGTAATGATAGCTCCTAAAGCTAAAAAATACAATAGAGAACATATGGCTTTAATTAAAGAAATCATTACTTTAAAACAAGTATTACCTTTAACAGAAGTTAAACAAATATTAGATTTAAAATATAGAAGTGATGATAATATTAATTATCAAGATGTATATAATGAATTTAATAATTTAGTTAATGAAAAGAATAAAATAGCTATTAATGAAGCTAAAGAAGCTTTAGTTAATATTGAAGAAAACAACTTAGAAGAATTAACTGACTTAGCTAATAATTTTGCAATTACTGCAATATCTTACATTAATATAAGTAAACGTATCTTATTCTTAAGAAAAGTGTATGAATTAATGCAAGAAGAAAAAACTGAAGAATAACAAATAGGACTGTTCAGCTGAACAGTCCATTTTTTAATCTTCTATTGGAGTTTTAATTACCTTTACTTTATAATTAGAATCAAATTTTTCTTTTGCCAGTCTAGTAACACTTATAAATACTTCTTTAGTTAATTCTTCATCAGTATAGATATCAATAACTAAATATCCATCTTCTAAAATAACTAACACATCATCAAAGGATAATGCTTCAATTAGCATTTCTTCTAATGCAACTTCCATAATTTTAGTTTCTTTCAAGAAATTTATTTCATTATTAATAATTTCTATTTCATTAACATTTAGATTGCCTTCTGCAATCTTTTTTTCTTTTTCTTCAATTAATAAACTAACCTCTTCTATGTTAGCTAATCTAGTTTCTGCATATTCAGGATTAAGACTAACACCCTCTAATCCACTTCCGTTATCAACCGGAACAGTAGGTTGTTTAGACTCATGAATATAAAAGATAGACATCATAACTACCACAGCTAATAATAAGATTGGCAATTTTAATTTTTTCTTTATCATATATTTTCCCCTTCTTCTAATAGATTATATTATTAAAGAAGGTTTATTATGATACTTTTTCAATTACTTTTTTCATTCTAATAGATTTTTTATAGAATTCACCATAAAAATAATTAATATCATATTCTCTAACCTTATCTACCATTTCTTTAGTATCAACACTAGATAATATTAATTCTATATTATTTTCTTTAGTTAAATCTATCATTTTTGGCAAAATATCTAAACCATTATTAACATCATAAATGAAGTAATCAATATTATTTTGATATACATCCATTAAAGATGAACTAGCTATTTTATAACCAAGATTTTTTAAAACTTTTATATTATTGTTATTTGCATCATCTACAATAAAAATTAAACTCTTTTTAGTTGTTTTATAGAAATTATTTTGGCTTTCAATAAAACCTACTAATTCTTTATCTATTGTTTTAGGGTTTAATTTTACCATAACAAATAAGTTAGCCTTAACTGTATCATATAACATCTTAAGTTCTTTTGATGTATTACCTATAACATATTTATCTATCAATTCTTCTAGATTTCTTCTAGATATAACTTGATTCATAAAATCTAAATCAACATCATAATTGTCTAATGAAATATTAGCGTAATATGCAAATACTTCACTATTTTTAATATCTACAACTTGTTTATATGCTATACCTATTTTACCATGATCAATTGATTCACTAATATGAGTTACTAATTGATTTTCGTTAAATCTCATTTTAGCTATATTACTGTCATAATGAGATATGTATGTTTCATTATTATGATAATGTTTAGCATCACTTAAAGCTTCATATGCATAAGATAAAATCTTTGAAACATCATCTATATTAGAACTTTTAGATACTCTAAATACACCGACATTAAATTTAAGTTTAACTCTTTTATTTAATATTTCTAAATTAATAGCTACTGTATCTAACAACTTTGATAAAGTGCTATCAACAGTTCTTTTATCGTTCATACCTTCTATTAAAATAGCATATCTATCAAATTCTAAATGATATAAATGAGCCTTAAAATATTTCTCTAATGTCTTTTTTAATTCTACACCTATTGCGTATATAAGTTGATTAGAAAAATTAAGACCATACAATTCTTCATATAATTTAAAATCATATACATCTACAATAGCTAAACTCATTTTATTAGTAGCATATGTTTTAAGGTCTACTAATAATTTCAATTCTGTATTAAGCTTTGTTGTTGGGTTTGTGTAAGCTAAGCTTACTAAATCATTCATATCATTAATAGTATTTGTGATATCTTCAATTAATGAATAAATTAAAATATTACCATTTTCATATGTTGAAAAGAATGTTTCTCTAATATTTACATATGAACCATTCTTTTTAAAGCGATATTCAATATGTTCATTATTAGATAAATATTGATATACATTTTCTAAGCATTCATTATATTTTACTAAATCATCATTATGAATATGATAACGATAATCATTTATAGACATATCTTCTAATGTACCTAAAATAGTTTTAGCTTGATGAGATAAATGAATATGTTCATTCATTAATTCTTTAATACCAGATGACATATTTTCAAATACATAAAACATCTTTTGATTATTCTTTTCTAATTCTTTTTGTTTCATACTTGATAACAAATTAGTATTAATCATCTTAGAAATAATCAACAATGTTTCATACACTAAATCATCCATAAGGAATTGTTCATTTGAAAAGAAGGAAATAGATGCATAATAATTATCTTCCTTATATAGTGGAATAGCTATTCCATATGGAATATTTTCGTATGGTAATCCATTAACTATATTCTTTAAACCAAATGTAGAATCTTCGCTTAAAAATACTTCTTGTTCTTTAGTGATAGCTAAAAAGTTAATAGTATCATCTAAAGATTCAAAATCGATTCTTTTATCATAAGCTCTTTCTTTTTTATAATGTAGACCAATATATGATTTATCATAATATAATAAATAAGCTTCATCAAATTTTATTATTTTAGATAATTCAATTAATGATTTACGATATACTTCTCTAAATGGAGTATTAATATCTAAATTATTAAGCATATCATATAACTTTGATAATTTAACAAAGTTTTCTGATACAGCGTAATTAGATACTTCTTTAGTTGTGTATACTTTTTCTTTATTAACGTCTACAACTTGTTCTTCATCAGTTGAAGTGTCAGGAATAACTATATTATCATAATTCTTATTTTTTTCTTTTTTCTTTTTCTTCTCTTTAGAATATTTTTCTACTAATGATTGGTAGTGATTAATTGATACTAATGAATTAGTTTTATTATATAATTCTAAACCAGCTTTAACGAAATCTAAAGCTAAAGATTCTTCAACTTTATCTATTAATTCTTCATAGTTACTTTCAATAATTGTAGCTTTTTTATTATCATTACTCTTTAAATAACAATTAATTAACATAGTAGCTATTCTTATTTTTTTAGAATCATCTAAACTAAATTCATTAAGTAATCTATTACCATCAAAAATAGTTTTAATATAGTCACCTTCATTATAGGCAATATTAATTAATGTAAAGTTAAGATCTACTAATTTATCTGTTATTAAATTTTCTTTATATATTCTTTCTAACTTTAAAGCTATGTCTTTATATGCATCAAAATTATGAAGTATATAATAAATACTAGCTAATGTTTCATGTGCCCATAATGATTCATCTATACTTATTTCATCATTAATAAATCTATTAAGTTCATTAATAGCTTCCATATAGCTTTTTGAAGCTAAATAAAAATTAATATCATCAATAATACCTTTTGAAGATTCAGATACTTTTAAATGTTTCTTCTTAATATCAATATATTTTCTAGCTTGATCTAAGCGGTTAATTTGTAATGTAATCTCAATAATCGCATCACAAATAACAATTATTGATGAGTCATCAATTTTTGGAAAATCAACAACCATTCCATATAAAGCTTTTAAGGCATCGTTAGTTTTTCCTATTGCGTGTAAGACAATGTTTCTATAACTGAAAGCCTTAAAATAGTCTGTACTTTTTTTATTACAACCAGCTAAAAACAGGTCAATCTTTTTGATTGAGCTAGAAGTTTTTTCTAATTCTAAGACTTCATTTAAGAACATATTCTCACCACTTTCTATTTATAAATTCTACGTTATCCTTTTTATGTAATTCTAATCCTTCATCTGTAATTACTATATAATTATTAGGATAATTACCTGGATTAATAAATAATATATTTTCTTTTTCAACAACTGTTTGTTTATGAGTATGACCATAAATACAAATATTAGCTCTATATTCTAATGCTTGATAAAATAATTTAAGGTCAGTAAATTTAACATTTTCTAAATCCCCGTGTGTAACAAATATTTTTTTATTTTGAAAATAAAATAATAAATGCTTATCTCCATGGAAATCACAATTTCCTTTCACATATTTAGCGCCTAAATCTTCTAGTTTCTTCTTAGAAACACCATAATCTCCTGCATGTATAATTAAGTCATATTCTTCTTTTTTTATTTTTGAAATATCACTTAAATGACTATCACTTATAACTAATATTCTCATACTAGCACCTCTTTAAGTTTTCTTAAGGCTTTCGCTCTATGAGAGTATTTATTTTTTTCTTCTAAAGAAACTTGTCCAAATGTTTTGTTTATTTCTTCTAAATAAAATAATGGGTCATAACCAAAACCACCAGTACCAATACGTTCTTGTGTTATTTTACCATAACAATGTTCTAAAATGATTTTATGGCTACCATCTTTATAAAATAAACATAGGGCACATGCATATCTAGCAGTACGATTAGTCTCATTTTTTAATTTTTCTAATACTAAATCATTATTTGCCTCATCATTATGATTTCCAGCAAATCTTGCAGAATAAATACCAGGAGCCCAGTTTAAAGCTTCAATTTCAATTCCAGAATCATCAGCTAATACCATTTCACCAGTCAAATCATAAATAGCTTTAGCCTTTATATAGGCATTTTCTTCAAATGTAGAACCTGTTTCTTCTACATCAATATTTATATTCATATCTTTTAAAGATACAATTTCATAATTTGTAAAAATTGATTTTATTTCTCTAATCTTATCTTGATTATTAGAAGCAACTATTATTTTCATAACATCAACCTCCATGATAATAATATTGTACCACAAAGGCAAGTTAATTTTATACCCAAAATAACAAATATTTTGTCGAAAATTAATATAATATTAAATATTTTAATTTTATATGATTTCATAATATATATTTTTTATGAAAAATATAAATTTTATGATATAATAAAACCGACTGGAAGTGAAGAAAAATGAAAAAATGTGTTTATCCTGGTTCTTTTGATCCTATTACAAATGGTCATTTAGATGTTATAATTCGTGCAAGTAAAATATTTGATGAAGTTATTGTTTTAATAGGTAATAACATTACTAAAAAGGGACTATTTACAACTTTAGAAAAAATTGAAATGATTAAGATGGTCACAAAAGATTATCCTAATATTAAAGTAGAATCATTTAGTGGTTTAATTGTTGATTACTGTAAAGATAATAATATAAATGTTATTATTCGTGGCATTCGTAATTATAGCGATTATGAAGGTGAATATGATTTATATCAACATAATTATGATATTAATCCAAACATTGAAACTTTACTAATGATGCCAAAACCAGAAAACATTAGCATTTCTAGTTCAAGTATAAAAGAATTTTTAAAATTTAATTGTGATATAAGTAAATACGTACCTTTTCAATTAGTAGATACTATAATTAACAAATATAACGAACAAAAGAACTGATTTTCAGTTCTTTTTATTTTAAAATATTTAATAAATCTGTAGTTATACCTTTTTCTTTAAGTAAACTAATTAATTTATCTTCTTGTTCTACTGGTATTGTTTTGCCAGCTATTGTAGCACCCTTTTGAATAATTTTTCTTAAGTTAGATTCATCTGATAAATCTAAAGATGACGCCTCACCAACCAGTTCGTACATAGCTTCTTGATTTATATTTGATCTTGATAATAAATCAATAATTGTTTTAAAATCCATTAAAAAACCTCCCATACTTAATATATGAGAGGATAGTTTATAGTTTACAATATTATTTCTTTTTTAAGACTTCTATTTAATATAGAATCTAGTGCGTCTTTTGGAGTTAGTTCATTAGTAACTATTTTATAAGCATTTTCAATTATAGGTAAATCTAAATTATATTTTTTACCTATTTGATATGCGGCATTAATAGTTTTAATTCCTTCAACTGTTTGTGAGATAGAAGCCTCAGCATCACTTACATTCATGCCTCTACCAATCTTTAAACCACATTGAAAGTTTCTAGAGTTATTAGATGATGCAGTAACAATCAAATCACCTACACCACTTAAACCATAAGCAGTAGATGTTTTACCACCTAATACTTCTGTAATTTTAACTATTTCCATTACACCTTTACTGATTAAAAAGGCTCTTGCATTTTCTCCTAAACCCATACCTGAACAGATACCTGAAACTATCGCAATCGCATTTTTAATAGCACCTGCAGTTTCTACACCAATAACATCATTTGATGTATAAACTCTTAAATAACGTTTGTTAGAAAATAATTCTTGAACAAACTTGGCATCTTCTTCTGAATTAGATGCAGCTACTAAAGCTGTTAATTTTCTTAAGATCATTTCTTCAGCATGTGATGGACCTGATAAATTTACATACCCCTTTAAATTATTAGGTTCAATCACTTCTTTTACAATTTGGCTAACACAATAAGATGTGTCAGGTTCTATACCTTTACTAACATTAATAAATAATTTAGGAGTTTTAATTAAAGAATTAATTTCTATTAATACACTTCTAATAAATTTAGTTGGTACACAAATCATAATAATATCTGAATAATCTACAGCTTCTTCTAATGATAAAGTTGCTCTAATTGAAGAAGGAATAGTTACATCAAAGAAAGGATGTGTGTGTTCTTCATTAATCTTTTCTACAAATGTAGGATTTATTTCTCTGATTAATACATGATGTTTATTATCTGATAATGCTTGTGATAAAGTCGTTCCCCAAGCTCCGCCACCGATTACAGAAACTTTCATATTAATCACGCTTTCTAAATTCAAACTTTATTGGAGTACCAAAGAAGTCAAAATTCTTTCTAATTTGATTTTCTAAATAACGATAATAAGAGAAATGTAAATATGTAGGTTCATTAACAAAGAAAGCAAATGTAGGAGGTTCTACACCAACTTGAGAAGAATAGTAAATTTTAATCTTACCACCATTAAATTCTGAAGGTGGGAACATTGCACATGCATCCGCAATAACATCATTTAAAATAGATGTAGAAATTCTTCTATGGTTAGCTTCATAAGCTTGTAAAATTGCAGGGAATAAAGTATGTACTCTTTTCTTTTCTAATGCAGATAAGAAAACAATAGGTGCATGATCTAAATACTTAAAGTTCTTTCTTACTTCATCAGTAAATTCTTTCATTGTTTTAGAATCTTTTTCTACTAAATCCCATTTGTTAACAACAATAATACAAGGTCTACGATATTCTTCAATATATTGACCTACGTGAGTATCTTGTTCTAAGATGCCTGTATCTGCATCTAAAACTAATAATACAACATCACTTCTACCAATTGCATCTACTGTACGAATAATAGAATATTTCTCAATATTCTCATATATTTTACCTTTTTTTCTTAAACCTGCTGTATCAATAACAACATAGTTTTGACCATCAACCTTAAATCTAGTATCAATAGTATCTCTTGTAGTACCTGCGATTGGAGAAACAATAACACGGTTATCATTTAATAAACAGTTTGTTAAACTTGATTTACCAACATTTGGTCTACCAATTAAACAGAACTTAATTGCATCATCTTTTACTTCTTCAGTTTTCTTTGGAAGGTTTTCAATAATCTTATCTAAAAGATTACCAGTACCAATACCATGGCTTGAAGAAATAGGAATCGGATCACCAAAACCTAAAGCATAAAATTCATAAATATTATCTTTGAATTTTTGATCATCAACTTTATTTACAGCTAATAATACTGGCTTATTTGTTTTATATAATAATTTTGCAATATATGAATCATTATCAGTAACACCACTACGACAATCTACAACAAAAACAATAACATCTGCTTCTTCCATTGCGATATCAGCTTGTGTTTTAATTTCTGTTAAGAATGGGGCATTTCCAAGTTCAATACCACCAGTATCTATTAAAGAAAATTCTTTTGATAACCAACTACCCTTAGCGTAAATTCTATCTCTAGTAACACCAGGTTGATTATCTGTAATTGATAATCTTTCACCAATTATACGGTTAAATAATGTTGATTTACCAACATTTGGTCTACCAACTATGGCTACTTTTGGTAACATAAATATCACTCCTTTTTTGGATATAAAAGGTGGGTAAAATAATATAAATACCCACCATTAATAATCTAAATTATTTTAAAATATCTTTGAATGCTTCACCTAGATTTAAAGAAATTTCTTCTTCTTGATCTAAGTATTTTTCAAATGATTTTCTTTCTTCTCTAATTAATGGCTTTTTAATAGATAATCTTAAACGCCATTCTTGAACTCTAATGTCGATAATTTCTGCATTAGCCTTATCGCCTACTGCATAGTAATCTTTGAAATGACCATTTTGGTTTGGAGTTAAGATTTCGTTTTGAGGAATGAAACCATCAACACCTAAAGTTTCAACTAACATACCGTTATCAGTTAATTCTTTAACAGTTACTTCAACAACATCACCTTGTTGTGCAGTTACTCTTGTCCAAGGGTTGTCAATTAAAGCTTTTCTTGATAATGAAACTTTTTCTTTCTTTTCGTCGATAGAAAGAATAGCACATTCAACTTCATCACCGATAACTACATAATCATTGAAGTTATCATTAGGATTATGAGAATATTCTGATTGATGTAATAAACCTTTAACATTATCAGCTAATTCTAATAATAAACCAAATGGTAATTTGTTAGTTACTTTACCTTTTACAGTTTGTCCAACATTATGTTCTTTAACATAAGCTTCAAATGGTGTATCTAATAAAGCTTTTTTAGATAATAATAATTTTCCTTCTTCTTTGCTTAATACTTTAACTTCAATTGGTTCACCAACTTTTACAACTGAATTAATATCAGATGTAAATGTATGAGATAGTTGGTTAATTCTGATTAAACCTTGGTTGTATTCGAATTTTACAAATACACCAAATTTTTCAATTTTAGCAACAGTACCTTTAACTACGTCACCAACATTGAAGCTATCCATTTCAGCTTGTTTAGCGTTTGTATAGATTTCTCTTTCAATTACTCTTCTAGAAACAACACCAGTCATTCTTTCTTCGTTAACTTCTAAAACTCTAACTACTAATTCTTGACCAATTTTAACTTCTTCTGGAGCTTGACTTAAAGGCATGAATAAAGTAGCACCATTTAATACTACATTATAACCTTTCTTTGGAACTAATTTAGTTACTCTTACAGTAACTTCAGCATTAGTTTCTTTAGCATCAACGATTTGTTTAAAAGCGATATGTGCTAATTGATTATGACGTGATAAATAAATTGCATTTTCATTAGTTTTAGCTACTTCACATTCAATTTCATCGCCAACTTTTACTAAGCCTTTAAAGCTTGTTACACTTTTATCTTTAGTGTAATGATCTAAATGCATAACGCCTTCTGTAAAGCTTTGTACATCTAAATAAATTGTGTTTGTTTCTACTTGAACTACGATTCCTTTAACAACATCTCCAACATGTAATTCAGTTGGCATTGTTAAGTCATCCATTTTAAAATTTTCCATTTTCTTCTAACCTCTCAATTATTAATTTACTAATTTTTTCTACAACCTCATCTATTGTTAGATAGCTTGTATCTATTAAAATAGCATCTTGTGCTTGTTTTAATGGCGAAATTTCTCTAGTTGAATCTTTATAATCTCTAACTTTTATTTCTTCTAAGATTACATCATATTCAACTTGTCCACCCTTAGCCATGATTTCATCATATCTTCTTTTGGCTCTTACTTCAGGTGAAGCTGTTAAAAATATCTTAAGATTTGCATTTGGTAATACTACAGTACCAATATCTCTACCGTCCATTATAACTTGTCCGTTAGCTGCAGAATCTCTTTGAAATTTAACTAGATATTCTCTAACTGTTTTAAACTTACAACAAGTAGAAACAGCATTTGTTACATTAGGTTTTCTAATTTCTTTTGTAACATCTACATCGTTTAAATAAACCTTATCTTTAAGATAAATAACTTGTGTTTCGTTTAAAAATCCATATTCATCTTCATTATTAATATTTATTTTTCTTCTTAAGGCCTCTAATGTAACAGCACGATACATCGCACCTGTATCAATATGTGTAAAACCGAACTTGTCAGCTACAAGTTTTGATATTGATGACTTACCGCTTCCTGCTGGTCCATCAAGGGCAACAACAAAATTTGTCATAATTTCACCTTTTAAAAACATTTATGTTATTATAACATAATATTATATTATTTTCAAACTACAAGCTGTATAATATTTTAATTTCATGTGGTTTTAATGGTCGATATTCTCCAACTCTTAATCCTTCAACATCTACACCACCAAAAGAAATACGTTTAAGTCTCTTTACTTGAAGACCTAAAGCTTCGCACATTTTAACAACTTGTTTATTTCTTCCTTCATTAATTGTAATTTGGATAAGTGATGATTTGTTTTCACGGTCAAATGAAATTATATTAACAGCACATTTTTTTGTCATAACACCATCAAGTAAAAAACCTCTCATAAGTTTATTAACTTGATCTTGATTAATAATACCATCTACTCTTAATTGATACTTCTTTTCGATTTCTTTTGCAGATTTAGTTAGTCTGTAAGATAGCGTACCATCATTTGTAACAATTACAATACCAGAAGCATCAAAATCTAAACCACCAATAGGGAATAATCTAGTTTGTTTTTTGTCTTCTGGTAAAATTAAATCTATAATATTTCTACCATCATTTTTTTCTTTAGTATGCGTTGTATAACCTTGTGGTTTATGAACTGCATAATATACCAATGTTTCTTTTAATAGTGGTTTATTATCTACCAAAATAAAATCTTTTTTATTAACTTTTGTTCCTAATTCAGTAACTACTTCTCCATTTACTTTTACTCTTCCTGCTAGTATTATTTCTTCACATTTTCTTCTAGAAGCAACACCGCAAGATGCCATTACCTTTTGTAATCTTTCTCTATTATCATCCACGACAATCACCGTTTAATATTCTAACAAAAATTAAGGTTAATTACAACCTAAAAACCTAATAATTATAATTTATTTATAAAATAAATAATAATAACAACAAAGTTAAAATAAAACAAATCACATTTCCTAATAATCCAACATAATATAAATGCTTAGTTTTTTTAACATGTGTACAAGCTAAATACACCCCTAAAACATAAACAGTCGTTTCTCCTCCGCCCTGTAAAATTCCAGATGCTATACCTTCTTTACTATCTATACCAAAAGTCTTTACGATATCTATCATCATAGATAAGGCAGCTTGATTACTAACCGGTCTAAATAAACCTTGAATCATAAATTCTGTTGGTATTTTTGTGGTTTTAATTAAATCAGTAAATAAACCACTTGATTTAATAGTATTAACAGCCACTAACATCCCCATTAAAAAAGGTAAAATATTTATACCTTCTTTCATTTGTTCTAACGCACCACTAACAAATGAATCATATACATTACACTTTTTTATTAACCCATAAATCAATACCGCTAATATAAAAATACTAATAATATAATAACTAATGTTTTCCATATTTTATAAAAATCCTATCTATTAATAATGATATTACTAAAACGGTAGTTGATACACCTATTACATAAGGCATTATTAATGCAGAATTCATACTTCCAAATTGATTTCTAACAGACATAACAATTGTAGGAATTAAACAAATCCCTGATGAATTTATTAATAAAAAAGTAATCATTTCCTCACTAGCTACTTCATCATATTCATTAATCTTATCCAATTCCTTCATAGCCTTAAATCCAAATGATGAACCTAATGAACTTATAGATAGTAAATTACTAACTATATTAACACTCATATATTGTATTGCCTCACTATCTTTATCCAACTTTTTAAATAAAGGTTTTATTAAAATAGATATATAATTAGTAATTATCTTAAGTAATCCACTTTGTCTGCATATTTCTATTATTCCACCCCAAAATATTAAAGAAACATATATATCTAAAAATAAAAGTAATGCCTCTTTTGGTGTTTCTAATAAGGCATTTATTGTAACATCTATTCTATTTGTAAGGATTGAATATATAAGTCCAATAATAAAAATAAAACCGAATATATAATTGATCATTTTGAAATTCACCGAATAATTATATGTTTTTTTATACAATCTTATGTTTTTATTGGAAAAATTAAATATATTATGGTAAAATATTTTTAAATATTATTTTAGGAGGAACAAAAAATGTATCAAGAAAATGCATGGAAAAAATATTCTGGCGAATCTTTAGATAAGCTAATGAAATTTAATGAAGATTATAAAAAATATATTTCAGAATCTAAAACTGAAAGATTATGTGTAAAAAATGCAATCGCAATCTGCGAAGCAAATGGTTTTAAAGAATTATCAACATTCTCTACTTTAAAACCTGGTGATAAAGTATATGCAGTTAATCGTAGTAAAAATATAGCAGCTTTCATTATTGGTGATGATTCAATTCAAAATGGTTTAGCTGTTTTAGGTGCTCATATCGATTCACCAAGAATTGACTTAAAACAAAACCCTTTATATGAAAGTGATAACTTCGCTTACTTAGATACTCACTATTATGGTGGTATCATCAAATATCAATGGGTAGCTACTCCATTAGCTTTATATGGTGTAGTAGTTAAAAAAGATGGCACTGTTGTAGACATCGCTATTGGTGATGATGATAATGATCCAATTGTAGGTATTACTGATTTATTACCTCACTTATCAGGTGATAAAATGACTAAGCCAGCAGCAAAAGTTATCGAAGGTGAAGGCTTAGATGTAATGATTGGTTCTATTCCTTTACAAGGTGAAGAAAAAGCTTCAGCTAAAGAAACTATCGTTAAATTATTAAAAGAAAAATATGATATCGAAGAAGAAGATTTCGTATCTGCTGAAATTGAAGTTGTTCCAGCTGGTAAGGCTAGAGACTTTGGTTTAGACCGTTCAATGGTTGCAGGTTATGGACATGATGATAGAGTTTGTGCTTATACTTCTTTAATGGCTTTAATTGACTCAGAAAAAACTAGCCGTACTACTTGTGCTGTTTTAGTTGATAAGGAAGAAGTTGGTTCAAACGGTGCTACTGGTGCACATTCAAGTTGGTTTGAAAATGTTATTGCTGAAATGATTGCATTAACTGAAGATTACAATGATTTAAAATTAAGAAGAGCATTATCTAACTCAGTTATGTTATCAAGTGATGTATCAGCTGCATTAGATCCATTATATGCATATGTTTCTGAACGTCGTAACACAGCTATGTTAGGTAGAGGTATTTGTTTTAACAAATACACTGGTTCTAGAGGTAAAGGTGGATGCAACGATGCTGAACCTGAATTTATCGCTAAAATCCGTAAAATTATGGATGATGCAGAAGTTAACTACCAAACTGGTGAATTAGGTAAAGTTGACCAAGGTGGCGGTGGTACTATCGCTTATATTTTAGCTAACCTAAACATGAACGTTATCGATGCTGGTGTTGCAGTACTTTCAATGCATGCACCTATGGAAATCGTTTCTAAAGTTGATGTTTATGAAGCTTACTTAGCATATAAAGCATTCTTAAATAAAGCATAAAAAAATTAGGCGGTTTTGAACCGCCTTTTACTATGCCTTAACTTCGTATTTAGTTACTCCAGAAACTGTTTCACCATCAATTTGTAATGCAGTAGGTCTATTAAATTCTACAATCACATGGTGTCCTTCTACAATTTCAATTAACTTCTTTTGTTTAACGTGTTCACCTTTGAAAATTGAAGGGAAAACCATTAATGTACGTAATTTACCACTCTTATGCCATACAACATTAGTAACAGTTTTATTAGGATTTAATCTATCTTGTTCAGGTGCTACCATCATGCCACCGCCATAAAATCTACCTTTCATAGTAGGAGCTAACCATACTTTCTTATATTCCTTAGTTACACCATCAACTGTAACCTTAGCTTTTGGAGTCTTATAATGGAATAATAATCCTTTGATAGCTATTGCAGTATAATTAACTGGTTTATCAGATTTAGCTTGAAGTTCATCACCTTTTTCACAACAATAACCATCAATACCAAAACCGATACCATTAATAAATTTTCTAGTTTCACCATTAATTGTAACAGTTGGTAAATCTTTAATATAATCATTAATCTTAATAAGATTAGTATCTGATTCTTTCTTTACATCATTATAAAAATCATTACCAGTACCACCAGCATAGAAATAAACATCATACTCAACATTATCATTATTAATATCATTAACAAAATAATGTAAAGTACCATCTCCACCAACAATATATAAAGTATCATCTTTAGTTAATGAATTTAAAACATTTAAGTATTTTTCTCTATCTAATACACTAATTCTAGATTCAACTTTTTCACCAATAATTGTTTCTAAATTATTCATTATTTCTTGATTGTTACCATTTCTTGATTTAGGATTAAATATAATATATTTCATATATATCACCTCTACATATTACCTCATATTATATATTAACACTAAATTGTAAACTTAAACTAAACTTTTTGTCAAAAAATGACAAAAAACGAACTTTTTATAGTTCGTTTTCGTTGTTAGTTTTATTTTTACTTAAAGAAATAAATGAACCTAAAGATACAATACCCGTACCTAAATTCAAAATTCCAGAAAGAATTAATCCTTTACCCATTAATATAAAAGTAATTCCCCATAAGAAACTAGATATAGCAAAAGATAACTTTATCCATTTAACATCAATATCTTTTTTTAGCACTACTATCGAATATTCTAAATTAGCTATTACAGGAAAATATCCATACCACGGACTTAAACTTACACCCTTCCATGGTGTAAAGAAATTAGTTGAAAATATATTTGCATATATTCCTACAACTGCCGCCAGTGTAATAAGTATAATATTAACAACCTTAGTATTTTTCTTAAAATATACAAATACGTTTCTTACAATACTAATTGAATCTTGAACTATGCTTGACCATGCACCTGAAACAGCTTCTGAAAATACTAAGAATATATGAGCAACTGATTGACTTAATATTACTTTATTTTTACTTTTTAATGTAGCAGCAATAATAAAGATAATTACCGCAACTGTACTTAATATAGTGGCTATTATTTCAAGTGGTCCACTAGGTAAAAATTCTTTGATAGATAACAACATATACATAACTCTCCTTTATAATTAAAAAAAACCTTAAATTCACTAATAAATTAAAAACTTATAGTAAACTATTAAGGTAGTTCGTAGAGACATTCATCCAAATCATGAATATATATAAGTTATTAAATTCCTTAGAATAATATCACAAAAAATTATATTTAGCAATAATTATTATAATAATTTTAAAAAACGGGGACAAAAGTCCCCAAATTTTAATTCTTATTGTTATTCGTAATTATGTTTATTACTTTTGACATAGGATTATATAGACATAAAATTGTAATAAAACTTATTCCTGCTAAAACAACTTCAAATATTATATCAGATATAATATAAGCTATTGGATCAATATGCATAATAAAATAGTTTGGAATTATATATAACCAACTATAAATAAAAGAATACATAACTCCTAACAATGCCAACCATATAGGAGATTCAACCTTTTTAAAAATAGTACATAAAGTTAAAGGAATTATTAACCACCCTATTAACATTGTAGGTGTATACATTAGACTAAAGCTATTCATAAATAAATTATCTAATATAACATGAATAACTATAATTATAGAGCTTTTTACTAATCCAAATTTCTTAGAATATAAAACCAATAAAAATACTGTAAGTTGAATACCAGGCAAACTAGATAATAACTGTTCTTGAACAAATAATATACTAGTTAATACTGCCATTATAGCAATATCTTTAACAGTTAATATTTTATTTCCATCCATTAATTACAAACCCATATTCTACTAACCCTGATAATGGTGTTTCACCAATTCCTACTGTTGCAGATTTACCATTTACAGCAGTATATGACCAAGAGACATCAATAGCACCACTTGCACATTCCGAGTAGTTTTCAAAATAACCCTTTGTGTAAGATAAACCATAACCACTATCAACTAATACTAAATAATCTTTTGACTTTTTACTGAAATAATACTTTCCATCTTCTTCTATTAAAGTGTCAGTAACTGTTTTACAATCAGTATATTCAATAGTATATCTTGCCACAACTTTATTATCACTTAGATCACTATTGTCACTATCACTTTCATAGATAACAAAATCATAAGACCCATCAACTTCTACCTTTTGGTAACAGCTAGTTAATGTTGTTACTAAACTAATTAATAGTAAAGTAACAAATAATTTAATGTTTTTCATGTTTTTTTACTATCACTAATATAATCTAATCGTCCTCAGCAATTATCTTATAAGAGGATAGTACTCCTCCTAATAAATCTTTTAGGCAAGTCTCCTGACTTAGCTTCATCCTACATCTCCTTCTCAAGTATAAACTCAATGGTATATTAGATTTCGTCCACATTACAGTTACTGGGATAGTCCAAGACTTTCACTTGGTTCCTTATTAAGCCATTGCTGGCACCTAAACGTAATTATTATACTATAATTAAATTCAAAAGTAAAATTAAAAGCCTTGAAAGTAATCAAGGCTCTTAAAATATATTATATAAAATGTATTAAAAATATTAATACAATCGAACAATCAAAATCAAACGTTATTTAGATTTATCTAAATAACTCACTCAATGAAAAATAAATAATTGACCTAAACAAAATTATAAACGGTCACATTAAACTTAAAAAGATAGTTGTGTTACTGTAAATCTCTTTGTTTGACTAACTACATATTCTATTGAATTTTTTGATTTAATGATTTCTTCTTGAACTTCATCAAATGGAACAAATTTTAATGCATAATTGATTGCGTCTGTAGCACTTTTGAACTTCTTACTTATTCCATAAAAGCCTAAATCGTTTGAACCAGTCAACGTATAATAAGTATTATTTTTCATGTCATTTTTTCCCTTCTATATATTTAAAAATCTTAATATTTTTTTTCATTATTAAAATTTTCGGCTATATTCTATACCTCTTTTTTATTAATTACAAGCACTTTATAAACTTAATATAATGAAAATGTTTTCATTGTTTTTGAAAATATTTTCATAAAATTAAAATTAAAAAAAGTAGGAGTTTCCTCCTACTATAACCCACCAAATATATTGGTGCCGACAAATCGGTCGCATATTAATATGCAATGCTCGTTTTCATTGTACCCACACCTTGGATGTGGCATTATAACAACTTGGTTGAGCTACCCACAAAAAAAGTTTAGTGGAAAGCTGATAAGCTTTATTCCTTAGAAAGGACACACACTAACTAAGTAATAAGAAGTAGACACCTGCCGATATTTCAGACAGTTTATCCCCCACTTCTTATTAAATTCCCACTATGCGGTAGTCATTAGCTACCACAGGTGAATTCTTATTGATTATACTCCCAAAAAATATAATAGTCAATTAAAAAAATAAAAACTCTGATTTCTCAGAGTTTACGTTTAGATGGAGGCCCCGAACGGATTCGAACCATCGATCAGGCAGTTGCAGTGCCGTGCCTTACCACTTGGCTACAGGGCCATATTTTCAAACGCTCATTTATTATAAACTAAATCTTAATGATTGTCAATCTATTTTGAAAAAAATGTAAAAATAAAAGGGCCTAAGCCCTATTTATTAAATCCAGCCTAAGTGTCCGTTAATAACACCGAAAATAGCTAATATAGCGAAGATTACAAATAATACTTGTAATACGATTCTAAATGTACCAGGTTTAACTGAAGAACAAATCCATACCCAACCAGCTAAGAAAGCACAAATAGATAAACCAATGTTAGCTAACCATGATAATGTACCTAAGAAACCCCAAGTAACACCACATACACCTAATAACCAAGCAAAACCACTACACATTAAAGCTACAAATGCACAGAAGCCCATTACCCAGTAAAATGTTTTATATTTTCCCATACTGCATACCTCCATATTAATAATCTAAATGCATTATAACATTATTTGACATTTTTTGAAATGTTTTTTTTATTTTTTGTGTGAATTATAAAAATCTATAATCTTATTTTGTTTTTCACTATTTTGAAGCTTTTTAGAAAGTTTTAAAACTTTAGGATATCCCCATACAGCAAATAATCCACCAGGTCCAATTTCTTTACCTAATTCTATACTATCATTTAAACCATATAATACAGTTAAACTAGATTTATCAGGACTATGGAAAATAATTTTCATTAATGGAACAATTAACGCATTAAATAATTTACCAAAACCACCTTTTTCACTTGCAAATAAAGATGTAGCTGATACCCCAGGATGAGTTATTCTAATATCATATCCTTGATTTTTTAAATTAAGTAAATGAAAGTTTAATAATCTTTTACTTCTACCATATACTGCAGTTCTATTTTTAACACCAATACCCATATGATTTTCAAAATCTATTCTACATTTCTTATGACTAAT
Organism: Candidatus Pelethenecus sp.; assembly: GCA_045121295.1. GTDB lineage: Bacteria > Bacillota_I > Bacilli_A > Acholeplasmatales > Anaeroplasmataceae > Pelethenecus. The sequence continues at coordinate 1,631 of JBGVFV010000003.1, read as the reverse complement.
AGAACTTACTACTATTACAGGTAAATCTTTACTTAATGATTCAATAACTCTAATTTGATTAAAGTAATTTGTCTCATAATGAATTTCCATGCCATCTTTAGTAATAATTTCAGGTAAATGATACACACCCGCAGTAGTAATATAATAATCCATATTTACACTTTTTAATTCTTCAATAAATTTATCTACTGATTCAATACTACTAAAATCCACAATCATCATAGAAATATTAACTGACGGATACAATTTCTTTAAATCTTCTATTAACTGATTACCTTTTTTACTATTTCTTACAGCAATAACAATATTAGCATTTAAATGTGCTAAATATTTAGTTGTTGATAAACCTATAGATCCAGTTGCACCCGTAATAACTACTGTTTTATTTTCTAATTTATTTATATTTCTATTAACCCATTTAATATACTTCATAAAAATCACTTCTTTAATTCAATTTTATCTAAAACATTTAAACCTAATTCTTCAATCATCTCATATGCTTTTTTAACATTTTCATTACTTAAAGCATCTAAATTATGAGCATCACAACCAACTATGATCTTTGCGTCTTTATATTTCTTTACTATATTCCAAAAAGCTTTATTTGGATACATATATTCAGTTGGATGAACTCTTTTACTATTACCTATACCATTAGCGTTAAATTCTAAATAAATACCTTTTTCAACCGCATGTTTAATCATTTTTTCACATAACTCTAATGACTCTACATCTAAAACTCTTTCACCATCTTTATTTTTATACCCCATCATAAATACATCTGGATGATAAAATATATCAAAAATTCCACTATCAATAGCGGCTATGGCATTTTCTACATATAAATGTAATGTCTTATAATCTATATCAAAATATGAATTATATAACACACCATTATGATTGAAAAAATGAATACCTAATCCAACATAATCTAATTGTTCTTTTAATGATTTATAATAATCATCATGACCAATCATATATTCACATTCTAATCCTTTATATATCATAATCTTATCTTTATATTTATCTATACATTCTTCTATTGATGGTAAATATACATCATAAAATTCTTCAAGTTTCATATTATTTGGCAAATACTTTAAATAAGCTTCTGGATATAAAAATGCTGGAACAGGATTATGATCACTAATCCCAATTCCTTTCATACCTAATTTAATGGCTTCTTTAACATAATCTATAGGCATACCAAATGCATGATTACATAATTTTGTATGTGTATGATAATTATATTTAACAATTTTCATTTCAATCACTTCCACTATCAATTATAACATATTTAATATGTTAATTCTATTTTTGTATATATTTCCATACATATTTTTAAAATTTAATTGTATAATAGAATAAAGTTTGAAAGGTTTCAAAACAGCATATTTAAACCTATAAAACTCTATAAAACCTATTTTTTGTAAAAAATTTAAAAAATATTAAAAAAAGTTTTATATGTCCAATATATTGTACATAACTTATGTTATAGTATACATAGAAGGTGGTGAATTCTATGTATACGTATAAAGTTATGATACATCCAAATAATAAACAAGCTACTAAGATACGTCGTACATTAAATAAATGTATAGAGTGTCAAAATATTGTTTATGATTATTTAG
>JBGVFV010000002.1:0-7970 GCA_045121295.1 Candidatus Pelethenecus sp. | reverse complement strand
AAAAGATATAATAGTAAATAGTTATAAAATTAAAATAATCGTTATATAAAAAGGAGAATTTTATATGAAAAATACACTATTAAATAACTTTATAAGATACGTAAAAATAGATACAATGTCATCTGAAGAAACTAACACAACTCCTTCTACAGCTAAGCAATTTGACCTTGCCAAAGTCCTAGTAGATGAGCTTATTAAATTAGGTTTAAAAGACATTCATTTATCAGAAAATTGTTTCGTTTATGCCACATTACCTGCCAATATTGACACAACTGAATCAATAGGATTTGTGGCTCATATGGACACAATTCCAGGCTTCAGCGGTACTAATGTAAACCCTCAAATTATCGAAAATTACGATGGAAATGATATTCATTTAAATGGTGTTTCTATCACTAATTCACAATTCCCATTCTTATCAAAACTAACAGGAAAAACACTAATTACTACTGATGGAACAACAGTTCTTGGAGCTGACGATAAAGCTGGTGTAGCTGAAATAATGACTATGTTGTGGCATTATGTAACAACAAATGAACCCCATGGAGATATCTATGTAGCATTCACTCCAGACGAAGAAATCGGTGCAGGTATCGAACATTTTGATTTATCTAAATTCAAATGCGATTATGCTTATACTGTTGATGGTGGCAGATATAATGAAATTAACTACGAAAACTTCAACGCAGCAAGCGCTCATGTAATTATTAGAGGTTTAGATATTCACCCTGGTGATGCAAAAGATAAAATGATTAACGCATCATTAGTAGCAATGGAATTTAATGAATTATTACCAACTTGTAAACCAGAAAACACAGAAGGTTATGAGGGTTTCATTCACCTTACAGATATGAACGGCGTAGTTGGTGAAGCTAATCTATATTATATATTAAGAGATCATGACATTAATTTACTTAACAATAAAAAAGAAGCCTTATTAAGGGCTAAAGAAACTATCAATAATAAATATAATCTAGATACTTGTGAAGTAATTATTAAAGATAGTTACTTCAACATGGCTGAATTAATTAAAAAAGATCCTAGATGTTTAGATACTGCAGTGAACGCGATTAAATCATTAGGAATTAACCCTGTTACTTCTCCTATTCGTGGTGGTACAGATGGCGCTAGATTAACTTATATGGGATTAAATACACCAAACTTAGGTACTGGTGGTTATAACTGTCATGGACCATATGAATTTGCATGTTTAGAAGAAATGGAAATTGTAACTAAAATCTTAATAGAAATATCTAAAGCTTAACGAATAAAGGTGCGAAAAAAATCGCACCTTTTACTTTAATTATATAATATATAAATTACTATTATAATTGTTCCTGAAATATTTTAAACTTAGTCTATTTAATCGCATTACCAGTTTTCCTTTAACAAGAAATCTGCAATATGAATTATTTCTACTCCATTTTCATTGCCTTTAGCTAAATTATCTTTAATAACCACATACTTATGATAATGATCTTTTATTTCTAATAAATTTGTTAATTCTCTATCCGAATCTTCTGGTATATCTCTACAAACTTGAATATATACTTTTTCTTCTCTTCTAATACCTATAAAGTCGATTTCTTTAGTTTCGTTCTTTCCAATATAAACATCATAGCCTCTTCTTCTTAATTCTAAATACAACACATTTTCTAACATTGCCACAATCATTGAGGTTTTGAAACCAAATTTAGAATATTTAAATGTTACATCGGATAAATAATATTTTTCCTGTGTTTTTAATACTGATTTACCTTGAATATCATATCTACTACATGGGTAAATAATAAAGGCATCAGTTAACCATTTCAAGTAATTATAAATAGCTTCCACCGATAAAGATCTTTGTTCACTTTTTAAAAACTTGACAATTGAGTTTGCAGAAAAAGTCTTTCCAACATTTTCAATAATATATTTAACTACTCTATCAAATAAATCTTTATTTCTAAACTTGTGGCGTTTTGAAATATCTCTTGTAATTACTGCAGAATAAATTCCTTCAACAACTTGATAGGCTGAAGTAGTATCAAAATCACTTATACCTATTAACGGAAATCCTCCATATTGTAAATATTCATCAAACATTTCTTTAACATTAACATTTTCTTTATTTTTGAATGTTAAATATTCTTTAAAAGATAATGTATATACTGGAATAGAAACGTATCTGCCGGATAAATATGTAGATATTTCAGTAGACATAAATTTTGAATTTGAGTCTGTAACATAAATATCAACATTATACTTTTCTAGTATATCATTAATCACTTTTTCCCAACCATTAATTTCTTGAAGTTCATCTAAAAACAAATAATATCTTTCATCATTTTTAAACTCTTTTACAATATCTAAATACATTTCTTTGGCGGTCATATCATCATATTGAACTTCATTGTATTTTCTAGATATTATATTATCAGATTTAATATTTCTATTATTTTGTAATTCTTCTTTTATCATCGTAAGAATAGTAGATTTTCCACAACGTCTAACACCTGATAAAACTTTAACTAAAGGAACATCTATGATTTTTTTATTTCATTTATATAATCTGGCCTTAATATCATAATTTAATCCTCCTTATTTTCAATAACATTATACCAAAAAAGTATTTAAAAAAGTTTTTGCTGACATACCGAAAACTTTTAGCTATTTTAGGCGGTTTTTTGGTTTTATCAATATAAAATCATTTGTTATATTGAGATTTTAGCCTTGTTTCATTTAAGAAACCAAAACAAGAATTCTAGGTTGTTGAATTACCTAGTAGTTCACTAAGAAAAGATAATCATTAGGAATTTACTTTTTTCTGACTATTCAAAAAAGGTGCTAGTATGAAATGACAAAATTCATTTCAAAGCACCTTTTTTACAACATTATTTTTGATATATGTATTTATATATATTTTTATTACTAATTATTAATTTTAATAAAAAAAGTATTGCTGATACCACGAAAATAGTAATTAATATTTTTCTTGTAGTAGGAATGATTCTTATAATATTAGATTGATTTGTTAATGTATTTTCTAAATAAATTGAAAAGATAAATAAAGTAACCGAAACAACCAATAATATAATGGCTAACGAAAAAAATAAAATCTCAATAAACTTCTTTTTATAATCTTTTAATAATATTTCTTTAATTTCTTTTCTCGAAAGTAGTTTTCGTATTGATGTATCAAAAACTTCGCATAATTTTAATATATGTTCTTTTGTAGGAGTAACATTGCCAACTTCCCATTTTGTAATTAAAGTTCTAGAAACATACATTTTCAACGCTAACTCATCTTGTGTTAGTTTATTTATGTTTCTATACTTTTTCAAGTTTTCACTAAACATATTACCTCCTATTATAACTTAAAAATATATTTTAATTATACAGCTTTTTATCCTAAAATTAAACATACATTTTATATACAAAACAGATTAATATATAAAAATTTAAAAGTAAATAACAAAAACTTAAATGATATATAAAATAATACATCTTCTTATTTTTAATTCTAACGAATGTAAAGATAATTAATAGGAGAAGCATTATTGCGTCTATAATTAATTTTATTTTATTAGGAAGTAATAATCGAAAATCCGATATCGATAATACATTTGGTGCAATATAGGAAAAAAACAGCACCTCATCTCGAGAAAAGATTATCAAGTATACGGCAATATAAATAACAAGAACAAATAATGAAATAAACCTATAGGATTTTACATTTTTATAATTTAACATACGTTTCACCTAAAAACCAACACTTGTTATGATTCCTGGAAATATACCAGAACCAGATGATGGTATTAAGTGTCCGCAGTATATACATGGCTTATATAAACCTGATGATCCACTTATATCAGCTATATGGAGTGATTGACTTCCTGAAGTAACCCCACATGGACATGTTAATATATGGTACTGATCGTTAATAGATTGATAGCTAAAATTATGACTAGCATGATAATTGATTATTATAGAGATACTACCCGATTCTGAAGAACTAGTTAAATTAACTCTAATATAATAAGTTTTGTTGTTAAAATTTAAATTATATTTATAATAGGAATCAGCAACTTGTACAGGATCATATAATACTCTTTGCATATTAGCATCATAAAATTTCACTGTTAACGAACTACTACCGCTTATTTCTATATCATAATATCTATTTGTTCTAGAATTTATTTCAATTAACATATACGAATTAAAAACATCTTCATTATTAATTATTTTAGCATAATTTCCACTGGTATAAGAAGCGGTTATGGTATCTGACATGTGATAATTAGGTTTATATATTTCAACCCTGACAAAATCCCCTTCTACATACGGACAATTTTCTGCCGAATGTGTATATAGACCGTAAGCCCCCCATTTAGATATTACATCTAACTCATGAAAAGTATTTTCAATATTATTTATATCAAATCCACTTCCTACATTTTGAATTATAGCAGAATGTGAAATATACTCACCATAACTGTCAAATACGGTATCCTTATTATAAAAACCTTTATTAATATAACATAATATATAATTTTCTTGAACAGTCGAAGCTTTATTATAACTAAAATCTTCAATATAACTGTCTGGATAATTCAACCAAATATTGTTAGAACTTACCAGTTGATTATACCATGCATATGAATGACAATTATAACTATATGTCGCTTGATCAATCAAGTTACTATCTGATAAATTATACGTTTGTTTAACTTGATTATGCATATTAACACGTTCAGCATTTGTTAGTGTTTGATTAAAAGAATGAACATAAGAAACTTCGTTACCGTTCGGTGTATAAATAGTATTAACGTTTGTCGCTCTAGATGCATTTGTTTTGCTCATTTGCTCTGTACAACATTTGTCAAAAAAGTACGTTGTTCACTAGATAGTCCATCATTACATTCAGGAATTCTTAATAATAATTCTAATTTATATATCTTATTGTTAACTTCTTTCTGATAATATCCATCATACTGAGATATATATTTGTCATATAGAACACTGTCCGCATCTTCTCTATAAATTAATTTTTCTCCAATATTAGAAGTACGGATAACATTATTCATTCCTAAATAATCATCAGAATACAATTTGATTTCTTGAAATATATTAGAATCTAATATCGTTTCAACAAGTTCGCTAGTACTAATTTTCTCAAGCCCATTCAACTCGTTTCCTAAAACATTAACCGGAAAAACAATGACTGAAAATAACAAAAATACTAATAAAACAATTTTTTTCTTCATAGACATTCACCTCTATCTTCATTTTATCAACGCATATAAAAATGTAAAGGATTCATGATGTGAAATCTTTATTCACATTTACTTTTTGCCTATAGGAATAAATAAAGCTAGTACTTTTAATCCTAATCAAAGTGATTTGTACTAGCTTTTATTTTTATTTTACATATACTACTTCTTTTACACTAGAAGATTCTTTATTTTCTTGGACAACCATTTTTATTTCATTAGTTGTTTTAAGATATTCAACAATATCTTTTGTTGTTTCTATATTATCTGGCAAATACACACCACATTTAGGACGTGGTGAATCATTATGAAAATCTCCACCACTAGTTACTAATAAATTATTGGCTTTAGCTATTTCTAATATTTCATCTGTATGTGGTCCTTCTTTAATCGTATGAGAATTAAGTTCTATACCATCTAAATAATTAGTATCTAATAATACATTAATATTCTTTCTTAATGGATGTGCTTGAACAAGAATTGCATTATACTTATGTGCTAATTCATATAAATCCTTTATGTCATAATCATAAAGATCAGGATATTCTATTAACCATTCTGGATCTACACCATATACCAACATATGGATATTGTCATGTTTAGCCATTGTTATTTCTATACCAAAGAATACCTTTATTCCTAATTCTTTAGATCCTTCTTTAATATAATAATATTCATTAATATATCTATTAGCATATTCTATTTTATCATCATTAATTAAATAAGACTTGTCATAATGATTGGTTAATACATAACCATCCATTCCATATTGTTTGGCTACCTTAAGGTTTTCAATACCATCTATTTTACAACAACGACTTAATGCCGAATGTGCATGTAAATCTATAAGCATACTACCAACTCCAATTTATATTTGCATACATATTATAGCATTTATCGTAGAAATTTGCTATAATATGAACAAGAATAGGAGTTGGTAATTATGAAATTACTGTATGTCCAATTTAATAACAATTTATCCCGTAAGGCATAACAGCTTTACGGGATTTTTAATTTTGAAAAAAGAATGGATGATTAATATGATTAAAGAAAAAGAAATTGAAATTATTGAGAAAGAATATTTAAAGGATTTACAAAAAATTAAAGAAACCATCAAAAATAACCAAGCAAAAGCAATGGTAGCCGTCAATTCTGAATTAATTAAGACTTATTATGAAACTGGCACTATTATTAATCAACGAAAAGTATGGGGAAATAAATATATTGAAAGACTTTCGATAGATTTGAAAACATATGGGAAAGGTTACTCTACAACTAATCTTAAAAGAATGGCACAATTAGCTGCTTCGGTATCAATTGATGAATTTAGGGCACAGCCTGTGCCCCAAATTGGTTGGAGTCATTTAATAACCATTCTACAAAAAACCAAAAGCCATGAAGAACTTTTATGGTATATTAACAAAACTTATGAATTCGGTTGGTCAAGAACTATACTTTTAAATAAAATAAAGATGAAATCTTTCGAATTGAAAGCTATCGACTTTAATAATGAAATTGTATTAAATGATAATAAAATCGATGATATATTCAACTCAACATTAGTATTTGACTTTATTGATAGAAACAATATTAATTGTGAACGAGACTTAGAAGATAACTTGTTAGAAAATATCACAAAATTTATACTAGAACTTGGGAAAGGCTTTGCCTATGTTGGGAAGCAATATAAATTAGAAATACAATCTAAAGAATATTATCCTGATTTGATTTTTTATAATTATATTTTACATTCATTCGTTATTATCGATTTAAAAATGACACCATATAAACCGGAATACTTAGAAAGAAGATTGAAAGAAACAAAATAAAAGAGTGGTTGCCCACTCTTATTCTATATCTACTTTTTCAAATCCTAATTCTTGCATTTTGGTATCCAAGACTTTCAACATTTCAATATCCTTAAAATGTCTAACTAACGCACCAACTGCATAAGGAAATATTAATATTTCAGATAAGGTAATAACTATAACTAAAATCCAAATATTCCAAGATTTGATTGGATTTTTACCCTTAACAATCATTCCATCTGCTATATTGTTGATAACATTAGCTTCATAATAATAATCAGCATAGAATTTACTATTAGTTAATTTAATGCTGATTTTTTCTTGTTCAAAACTACCGTTTTTGTATTGATATACATTTCTTTCTTTACCAAGAATACTTATCTTTGGTTGAATCAATACATATGCTGCGATCAATAAAATGATTACACCAACAAGTACACCAAATAACCCACTAATAAATTCTAAATTGATATTAGCATTTCCTTCGGCAAAAGTCATTAATGCTATTTCAGTAAGTACGATAGCTGTTAAAGCTGAACAGAAATTAATTAATTTAATATTCTTAAAATAATATCCTCTACCTATAGCTTTAAAACAACCAAATAAGGCAATACCTAATTCGGTAAATGCTACTGCAGCAATCATTACACCAATAATTGGACCATAATCACTTAATGGTACACCACTAAAGATTAATCTAGACATATATATAATATATTGAACACCTGATAATCCTAAAAATATCGCAACAATCGTATTTTTAGAGTAATCTTCTTTTTTATTAAGTTTTACTCCACTATAACATTCAATCTTTGCAATCATTAATAAAATATTAATAACACCTGCAACAAAGAAAAATACATCTCTATTAAATATAGCTAAACCAAATTTACCTAATGCAACCAAA
>JBGVFV010000001.1:0-7479 GCA_045121295.1 Candidatus Pelethenecus sp. | reverse complement strand
CTGCCCTTACATACATATAAAATTTGTTGTTTACATATATACTTATTTGTAGTTGACATATACTATAATTTACAGTTCACATACATAGTATATTTGTAGCTCGGTTCTCCCTAACATACATCAGAATTTAGAGAACCCTTTTAACAAATTAACTATAATTCTGTTATAACACCACTAAACAAGATATTATTAAATGAGTCCCTAATAATAAATACAAATTCTCTATCAACTATAAAATCCATATATACTGGTTTATATGGAGGGCCTTCTGCCTTAGCTCCAAATGTAGGAATTTCAGTAGCTGCCGCACCTTCTAAACCAATATCATCAACTTTAAGTTTTGTTTGATGGTTATATCCTAAACAATACGCTTCTATATAAGAATCATCAAATATATTAGTTAAATCAGCATCAATAAATAAATCTCTTATACCAAAATTATTAATTAATGTTTCTTTTATATCGCCATTAAAACTAGCTTCATATTTTGGAAAGAAACATCTAGTAAAATATTCTTCATGAGTTTCATCATTATTATAAATATATTTAGTATTACAAACAGTATTTAATGTTTCTTGATTATAAATATCTAAAACATTATATTCATCTTTAGGAACGATAAAAGTAATCTTATTACCATAATAAGTACTAGTATAAAAACTTCTATATGTATCAGTCTCAAACTGCTTACCATTTTTATAATGTCCAATTAATAATCTTTTATTTTCTAAATCTTTATCATATTCCTTAAAACTATATTCTTCAGTAGTTAAGTCAAGCTTTTCTCCTTCTTCATCCCATACATCCTTTAAATAATATGTATTAACTAACATAAATGTAGTTAAAGGATCATATGTCATATTTGGATTAACTAAACCACCAGTCATCTTTTCAATATAATCATTAACACCTTTAGACGCTGATTTTATATTTTTAGTAAATGGTGCTTGATAAGTAGATGCATGGAATAAAGTCGCTAATCTTTCCAATCCAACTGGTTTTAAAGTAGCTTCTTCATCTACCCAAATTGAATTAGCTAAATGTTCAAAATACATAGTTTTATTTCCACCAAATGATATCATTTTCTTTTCATCATTAGTCATATCATAAAGGTATGTTGTAAATTCAACAACTTCTTCATATGTTACACCAACCGCATCTAACATTTGTTGTCTTGTTTCACCGTTACTACACTCAATAGCCATAGCTAAACCCATATAAATAGATACCGGAGATATACAGTAATTATTTGGACTAGATAAATCTAATTCTCCTTTTTCTAACATATCATTAAACACACTTACTGTAAGCTTATTAGAAAATATTTCTAACTTATCTATAAAGCCATCAATTTTCTTTTTATTTTTTAGCTCATAATCTGACATATTTAACGCTTCACTAGATTTTTCCACTCTATATCTTTTGGGTTCTTCAAATTTACTACTAATAGATCTACTGTTAACTAATATTAAAGTCACAAAGAAAACTAATAAACCTAAAAAAGAAAATCTTACTGTTCTTCTAATAATTAATTTAAGATTTCTTTTTTTATCAACCACATATTTTGAATAATCAATATGCTGATTTATTAAATTAAAGTTGTCCTTAACTTCTAAATCATCTATCTTTTCTTTTAGATATTTATCCAAAATAATCTCCTCCTTTTTCTTTAAGTTTTTTAATAGCACGTAAATATTTACTTTTTAATGTGTTACTATTACACTTCATAATCTTCGATAATTCTTTTAAAGTTCTTCCATAGACAACATGTTCCATAACAATTTCATATTCTTCTATATCTAATATTTCACGCATAAAATTATATATTAATCTATTAGAAGGATTATTTCCAACTCTATCAAAGTCATAATCCTTAACTTCATCTTTTTTTGATTTAAGTAAATTAAGACTTAAATGTTTAGCAGATTTTGTTAAATAGTATTTAATATTAATAATTTTAGCTCCATCTAAAATATTGAAGAAATTATAGAATACATCATTACAAACACCTTCTATTTCATAATCTTCTTTTAAATATTGACCGGCCACGAAATATATCAATTTATAATATTTATGATATATTTCATTAAAGACACTTTCAATAATAGTTCTATTATTAGATTTCAGTGCTAGCTTTAATTTTTCCTCTAACATGATTAATAACTCCTATCTGTGTCTATATAATAAGACATTAATTACCAATATTTGGGTGCAAAAAACTTAAAAAAAACAAAAAAAGCTGAAATTAATCAGCTTTTAAAATACCCCTTCAGCTAACATTGCATCACATACTCTTTCAAATCCGGCAATATTTGCAGCTGACATTAAATCATATTCATTTTCTAAATTACATGCAGTATTATGAACATTATTAAAAATATTAATCATAATACCTTTTAACTTTTCATCTACTTCTTCAAAACTCCAACTTAATCGAATAGAATTTTGAGTCATCTCTAATCCACTAGTAGCAACACCACCAGCATTTGCAGCTTTAGCAGGTCCATAAATCACTTTATTTTCTATAAAGTATTTACTAGCTTCTAATGTAGAAGGCATATTAGCACCTTCGCATACAGCAATAACTCCATTATTAACTAACTTTTTAGCGTCTTCTAAATCAAGTTCATTTTGAGTTGCACATGGAAGTGCTACATCACATTTAACACTCCAAATACCTCTACAACCTTCATGATATTCTGCATTATTAACATAATTTAAATATTCTTTAATTCTACCTTTTTTAACTTCTTTAATATCTTTAATAACGCTTAAATTAATACCATTTTCATCATAAATATAACCATTAGAATCACTCATAGCAACAACTTTAGCACCTAAGGAAATTGCTTTTTGTGCGGCATATATCGCTACATTTCCACTACCTGATACTACTACAATTTTTCCATTTAATGAATCATTTTTCATAACTCTTAAAGCTTCGTTAGTAAAATAACATAGTCCATAACCAGTAGCTTCCTTACGCGCTAAAGAACCACCATAAGAAATTCCTTTACCAGTTAATACACCACTATATTCATTAACAATTCTTTTATATTGTCCAAATAAATAACCTACTTCTTTTGCACCAACACCAATATCTCCAGCAGGAACATCAGTATTAGGACCTATATGACGATATAATTCAGTCATAAACGCTTGACAGAATCTCATAATCTCATTATCAGATTTACCTTTTGGATCAAAATCAGAACCACCTTTACCACCACCAAGTGGTAAACATGTTAATGAATTCTTTAATACTTGTTCTAAACCTAAAAATTTAATAATAGAAGGATTAACACTTGGATGGAATCTAATACCACCTTTATATGGTCCAATTGCTGAATTATATTGAACTCTATATCCACGATTAACTTGTACCTTACCATTATCATCAACCCATGAAACTCTAAATTGAATAAATCTTTCAGGTTCTACAAATCTTTCTAATAAATTATTAGCTTCAATTTCAGGTCTTCTTTCAATCAAAGCTTCCAATGAATTTAATATCTCATATGCAGCTTGTAAGAATTCTTTTTCATGACTATATCTTTTTTCTAAATCTTCATATACTTTTATAACATATTCATTAGTCATCGTTAATCACTCCTATTCACTAATAACTTCTTTAATAATATTTACAGCACGTTTTACTTCATCTAAAGTAATAGAAGATAAAGTTAAACGAATTCCAACCTTAAGAGGAATTATATATAAACCTTTTTCTTTAAGTTTAGCATTAACTTCTTCTACATTATCACAAGGAATTGTAACAAAGAAACCACAATCATATGGATAATGCTTTAACCCAACTCTTTTAGCTTCACTTAAAAATAAATTAGCTCTATCAATTAATAACTTACGAGTATATTCTAATTCTTTAATAAACTCTTCATTATATTCATTAAATACTTTCGTAATAATGTTTTGACCTAATACAGAAGTCATACTCCATTTACCTCTAGCACTATAATCATTAGCATTCATAAATTCATTTGCTGCATCTAAAGTTTGAGCAACACAAATTTGTGCTCCTATTCTTAAACCATATAATCCTAAAGTTTTAGAACCAGAGAAAGCTAAAATAGCTAATACATTATTATTAAGTTTCTTAAATAAACTCATATTCTTTCTAGATTCACTAAAACCACGTTTATCATAATCAATATAAGCTAAATCATAAAGTAATATAACTGGAGTACCATCACTACTTACTTCATTAAGAATATCTATTAATCCATTCCATTCTTCATAACTCATAGAATAACCCGTTGGATTTTGACATGGATCATTTATAACAATTAAGACTCTATTTTGTTCTTCTTTATGTTTTAAACATTTGTCCTTAACATCTGACAAATTAAAATTACCATCTTTATCAAATAATTCATATGTTTCATGTCCTAAATGTTCTTCTTTAGCTATTTGAATATAATTAGTCCACATTAATGAAGGAATCAATATTTTATCACCCTCATTTAAATAATTAGAAAATGTATTACAAATAGCACCACTACCACCAGGAGTTGCAATACATCTTAGATGTAAATTATTTTTAAAATCATTATAATATTCTTTAAAAATCCAACGATATAATGCATCATGATATGATGGATCACCAGCTGTAGAACCATAAGAATATTTTTCTAAATCTGATAATGTTGATGTTGCTTTACTTACAACATCAAAAGTACAAAACTTACCTTCTTCATCAAATAACATACCTATAGTTGAATCAATAACACTACTATTAATTTTTTTTGCATCTCTTGCTTCTTTACCTATTGCAAGTGCATTTCCCTTATTTTCTTTTGTTAAAGCATCTTTAGATAAAATTGACATAATGTCACATCCCTTAAAAATAATATTATATATATTATATAATTTTTAAAAATAAATTTATAGTAAAATTTGTAATTTTATTATTTATTCAAAAATAATTCTATTTCTTTAAATAATTCTTCACTAATTTGATATTTAAAATCATTACAATTAATTTTAATAATTTTACCAAAATAAGGCCCATATCTTAATTCATCAATTACAGGAATAAAATCATTAATATCAGTAAAATCCTGAGATTTATGAACATAATGACGATTTTCGTTTAATCTTTTTAAAAACCTTTTATGAAGTATATCATTATCAGCATCAAATACTAAAGTCATTACATCATATCCCAAAGCTTTACATAATACTTCTAATTCTTTTAATTCATATGCTTTAAAATTACATTCTAGTACTAAATTAGTCATATTACATTCCATTAAATATTTCATTAAATGAAAACATATAACTGATAACTTTTTATTTTCTTCACGATTATTAACTAAAATATTATCTCCTAAAATTTCTTTAAGTCTATCTTTAGTTATAACCATTAAATTATATTTTTCTTTAAGTATATTAGCGTATGTAGATTTACCAGCAGCTAATACACCTCCTATTAGTATTATTTTTCTCATATTATCACCGATAAAATTATACACTATAAATTAAAGAAAAAATAGATGAATAATCATCTATCTTTTTTTAGAATGAAAAGCAACGCCAACACAATTTGGCCCACAATGAGCACCAGCTGTTGGGTTGACTACCACATATTCAGTTTTAATATCTTCACCAAATCTTTGTTTTAACAGTTGTTCTAACTGATATGCTAATTCTAATGAATCACTATGAGCTATAATAATTGGATAATTTTTAATATTTTCTTCATTTTCACTAACATAATCTACAATTTTCTTTAAAGAAGCTATTCTTCCTCTGCATTTAGAAATGTTAACCATTTTACCTTCATCATTAATATGAATAATAGGATGTATTCCAAGTAAATTACCCATTGTACCTGAAAAACCACTTACTCTACCACTACGCTTAAAGAAAGTCAAATCATCAGCATAGAAATATATAGAATACTTATCTATTTCTGTTTTAGACCATTCTAGTATCTCTTCTAATGTTTTACCTTGTTTATAAAGTTTTCCTATTTCAGTTATTATTAAATAACTTAAAGCCGTTATAGCTTTAGTATCAATCATATGAATATTACAATTAGGATATTTTTCTTTTAATTCAACCATGGCTAAATTTAAAGAATTAAATGTACCACTCATAGCTTTTGAAAAATGAATATATAAAATATCATTACCTTCTTTTAAATATGGTTCAAAATATTCTATATATTTTAATGGACTTAATGCTGAAGTTGTAGGTATTTTACCATTTCTTAATAAATCATAATATTCTTTAACATTAAATTCTTCAAAATCTACATAAGGATATATTTCATTACCATCTATAGTGTAAGGCATGCTGATTAATTTATATCCATAATAATTAGCAATATCAGGTGTAATATCACAATCTGTATCAGTAAATAAAACTAACATATATTCAACTCCATTCGTTTTTAGTAAAATCATTATATAAAATAAAAGTAAACTAAAAATAAACAAAAAGACTCATATTAAAATGAGTCCTTAACATTTATAAAATTTGCATTAAAAGAGAGAATGCGATTACAAATTGTGCAATATAGTATAACACTGAATTTATTACTATATCAATAGGTCTATCTTTCCCTTCACCAAAATATGTACCACTTAATATTAAATCAGATGCAACAAATAAAATACCACCTATAGCCATAAAATTTAAAGTCCAGTTTTCAAAACCTTTCATAATTGCAAAACTAATTCCATAACTCATCATTAAAAATAATATAAAACTATATGCAATAACTACTGGTTTTAAACTACCATATTTAACCTTCATTGGTTTTTCTAATATTAATACAAAACCCACACTTAAAATAGCTACAACAATTGGTAAAATCAAATAAAGAACATTTTCACCATTATAGAAATTACTAATCATTCCACTAATATAAAACACATGTCCAATTCCAAATACTAAGAATCCTAATTTAGTAAATATTGAATCTTCTTCTTTAAATACATATTTAAGATGTAACCATATATCGCCCAACAATCCAAACAACAATCCAACTATAACAAATATACCAAATGTATTCATTTGTCCATTAGTCATCGACATATAATAACTACTTGCAGCAACACCAACAAAACAAACTGATGTTGTTGCTTTTATAGCAGTTTCTCTAACAGAATACTTCTTACATTTGTCAATTAAAAAAAGTGTAAGAAGCACTAAACCTGCCGCTAAAAACACAAAACTCGCAACCATAAATATCTCCTTTTTTATAAATAGATTTACCCCATAATTATTATACAATATATATTAAGATAAATCTAGTAAACTATTTGATATTACCACAAAAATAAAAAGCAATAATATAATTTCAAATTATTGCGATATAACAATTAAGTATGTATGTTATATATAGACTACAAATTGTGTTGTATGTATTAAGCTTTAATTAAGCTTGTATGTTAACTACAAATAATTAATGTATGTAGCTATAAACTATAAGGTATGTAAAAAGGGATGATA